>JAPKYU010000317.1 GCA_026394175.1 Acidobacteriota bacterium
GCTGCGGTCGAGCCTTGGCTCGCTGCCCTCGGTCGAGATTCTGCGGCAGGGCAAGGTGGATGAAGGAGCGAAGACACCGGCGGTGTTTCCCGGTGGGGTGGTACACGCCGCCAGCTTTGCCCCTGCCGCACCGCTGGCGCCGGGCAGCATTATCTCGGTGTTCGGTGCCAACCTGGCTTGCACGAACGCAGGCGCTTCGTCGCTGCCATTGCCCAAGTCGCTTGCTGGGGCGAGCTTGCAGGTGGGCGACCTGCAGGTGCCGCTGTTCTACTCCAGCGGTGGGCAAATTAATGCGCAGTTGCCGTTCGAGTTGCCGCCGAACACCCGGCCGCAACTCATCGTGAAAGGCGCGGATTTTGTGACCGTGCCGGAGACGATTACGGTCGCGCAAGCGCGGCCGGGCATCTTCACCACCACGCAGGATGGCAAGGGACAGGGCGTCATCATGGACGTAGCCAACCGCTTGGTGGATAGCGCCAACCGAGCCAAGGCGGGCGATGTCGTGGTCGTCTATTGCACCGGGCTTGGCGCGACGAATCCGGCGGTGCGTTCGGGCGAAGCTTTGTCGGCCTCTATCAGGTGAACGTGCAGATTCCGGCGGGCCTTACCCCCAGCCCCGCCACCCCGCTCGTCTTCTACCAGGACGGCGTACCCAGCAATACGGTCACTGTGGCGGTGCGATAATGAATTGTTTTGGAGTGCGGCGGCAAGCCGCCGCTTTGTTGCGCGAAGCTTGCTTCGCGTTGGTTACTCGCCAACACACGCGGCGGCAAGCCGCCTGCACGAAGGCGGCGGCAAGCCGCCGCACTCCAAACCGCCCGCTTGCCGCTCTCTGCCTTCTGCTTTCCGCCTTCTGCCTTCTGCCTCCCGCCTTCTCCCAAGTGATAACCACGGTAGCTGGCGGCCAATGGGTCTTTCGCGGCGACGGCGGGTTGGCGACAAGCGCACCGCTGGGAGGGATCACATCAGTCGCGGTCGATGCGACTGGAAATGTGTACACGGCCGATCCAGATAACAACCTGGTCGTAAGGATCTCCCCTGCCGGCGTTCTGACAGTGGTAGCGGGAAACGGTATCTCCGGCTATTCGGGTGACGGGGGTCCGGCCACGAGCGCCCGCTTGGATTCGCCCGGAGGCGTGGCGCTGGATTCGACGGGCAACCTGTACATCGCCGATCGGTGGAACTACTGCATCCGCAAGGTCAGCCCCGCCGGGATTATCACAACCGTTGCCGGCGGCGGCTACTACAGCGATCTCGGCGACGGGGGTCCGGCCACCAGCGCCCGCTTGGATTCGCCCGGAGGCGTGGCGGTGGATTCGGCCGGCAACCTGTACATCGCCGACGAAAGACACAACCGCGTCCGCAAGGTAAGCCCTGGCGGGACGATCGCGACCGTCGCCGGTGACGGATTCCAGGACACATTGGGCTACGGCCGGTTTTCCGGGGACGGGGGTCCGGCCACCAGCGCCTCCCTGGCTTGGCCTTCCGGCGTGGCGGTGGATTCGGCCGGCAACCTGTACATCGCCGACGCAAGAAACAACCGCGTCCGCAAGGTAAGCCCCGGCGGGATCATCACGACTGTCACCGGCGACGGCCGCTACCGTTATTTCGGAGATGGCGGACCGGCCACGAGCGCCTCCGTGGCTTGGCCTTCCGGCATCGCAGTGGATTCGGCCGACAACCTGTACATCGCCGATAGCTCTAACCACCGGACGCGCAAAGTGAGCGCGGCGGGCACGATCACCACGGTGGCCGGCGATGGCTTCAAGGATGCCAGCATTCACGGGCGCTATTCCGGCGACGGCGGGCCGGCGACGAGTGCCTCACTGGATTCGCCTTCCGGAGTCGCGATGGATTGGGCCGGCAGCCTCTATATCGCGGATACGCAAAACCACCGCATCCGCAAGGTCAGCCCAGGGGGGGCCATCGCGACCTTTGCTGGCAACGGTGCGTACAAGTTCGCGGGAGACGGCCAGGCGGCGACCCTCGCTTCCCTGAGTTCCCCTAAAGGCGTGGCGGTAGACCTGGCCGGTAACCTGTACACCGCCGACTACTGGAACAACCGCATCCGCAAAATCAGCGCGGGGGGGATCATCACTACCGCTGCTGGAAACGGGACGCCAGGCTTTTCCGGCGACGGCGGACCGGCGACGAGCGCCTCCCTGGATTGGCCCAAAGACGTGGCGGTAGACCTGGCCGGTAACCTGTACACCGCCGACTACTCGAACAACCGCATTCGCAAAATCAGCCCAGGGGGGATCATCACCACGGTTGCTGGGGGTGGCTCGGTCCTCAATTTGGGCGACGGCGGGCCGGCCACGAGCGCATCCCTATCTGATCCTTCCGGCGTGGCCGTGGATTCGGCCGGTAACCTGTACATCGCCGACGTATACCACAACCGCATCCGCAAGGTCAGCCCCGGGCGGATCATCACTACCGTTGCTGGAAACGGGACGCGAGGCTTTTCCGGCGACGATGGACCGGCGACGAGCGCCTCCCTTGATTGGCCTTCCGGCGTAGCGGCCGATTCGGCCGGCAGCTTGTATATAGCCGATACGGACAACCACCGCATCCGCAAGGTCAGCCCCGGCGGGACGATCACGACTGTCGCCGGTGACGGATTCCAGGACATATACGGCTACGGCCGGTTTTCCGGGGACGGCGGGCTGGCCACAAGCGCCTCCCTGAATAAGTCTCAAGGGGTGGCGGTCGATTCGACCGGTAACCTGTACATCGCGGACTACGTCAACAGCCGCATCCGCAAGGTCAGCCCCGCCGGGATTATCACAACCGTTGCTGGCGGCGGCTACAGCGATCTCGGCGACGGCGGGCCAGCCACGAGCGCCGACTTGGGCCTTCCTGGAGGCGTGGCGTTGGATTCGGCCGGTAACTTGTACATCGCGGACAGCTTCCACGACCGAATTCGGAAAGTTCTGGCCGCAGCGCCCACGTTTGCTGTGGCGCCTGCGAGCCTCAGTTTCTCCGCCGCAGCGGGCGCATCGGCGGTGGCGCCGCAATTGGTCGCCGTAATGAGCGCGGTAAGTGGGCTGGCGTGGGCGGCGAGCACATCCGCGCCATGGCTCAGCGTTGCACCTGCACGCGGGACCGCGCCAGGGCTGATTTCCGTCGGCGTGGTCGTGAGCAACCTGAGCCCGGGCGCGTATCGGGGCACGGTTACCGTGCAAGCCCCGCTGGCGGCCAATCCCATTCAAACCATCGCGGTCGAACTGACGGTGCTCACTCCCGGGGACGCGAAGCCGACGGTGGACTCGCCTTCGCTCACGTTTGAGACGACAGCAGCCGTGGGAAACCCGCCAGCGAAGACGCTGCGCATCAGCAATGCGGGCAGCGGAAGTCTCCAGTGGACGGCGAGGCCACAGACATTGAGCGGCGGGAACTGGCTCAGCCTGTCGTCCACTTCCGGAACAGCGGCAGCGGCGGCGCCGGCCGCGATTTACGTGAGCGCCAGAGCGGCGGGACTGTCGCCGGGCGTCTATTCCGGGCTGATCACCATCGAGAGCCCGAGCAGCACCCAGCCGCGGACCGTGGCGGTTGACCTGCTGATCTCGCAAGTCACGCAGACCGTATCGCTCAGTCAGACCGCGCTCCGGTTCACGGCGGTGGAAGGCGAGGCGACGTCGCCGCAGAAGTTCGGAATCGTGAACACAGGGCGAGGGGTGATGAGCTGGACGGCGCGCGCTGAAACGGTGAATGGCGGAAGCTGGCTGACGATTTCGCCGGCGAGCGGGCAGAGCGAGGCCGGCTCGGTCATCGTCTCGCAGGCCGAAGCAGCCGTGATCACCA
>JAPKYU010000010.1 GCA_026394175.1 Acidobacteriota bacterium
AGACGCTGCTGGTGTCCACCGTCTCGCGCCTGCTGCACCTGACGTTCAAGCGCATCCAGTTCACGCCCGACCTCATGCCGTCCGACATCACCGGCACCGACGTCATCGAGGACGACATGACCACCGGGCACCGCACCTGGACCTTCTCGCCCGGCCCCATTTTCGCGCAAGTGGTGCTGGCCGACGAGATCAACCGCACCCCGCCCAAGACCCAGGCGGCGCTGCTGGAAGCCATGCAGGAAGGCAACGTCACGGTGCGCGGCAAGACCTATCCGCTGGAGAAACCGTTCTTCGTGTTGGCCACCCAGAACCCCATCGAGCTGGAGGGCACCTACCCGCTGCCGGAGGCCCAGCTCGACCGCTTCCTGTTCAACATCGTCATCGATTACCTCGGTGAGGAGGAGGAATTGCAGGTGGTCCTGCGCACCACGGGCGAGGTGCAGGCGGAAGCCGAGGCGGTGACCACGGCGCAGGACCTGCTGAGTTTTCAGAACCTGGTGCGCCGCATCCCGCTGGCCGAGAGCGTGGGGCGCTACGCGGTGAACCTGGTGCGCGCCTCGCGGCCGGCGCGCAACGACGCCGGCCTGGAATTCGTGAACAAGTACACCAGCTACGGGGCCAGCGTGCGCGCCGCGCAGTTTCTGGCCCTGGCCGGCAAGGCGCGGGCGCTGCTGGAGGGCCGCTACAACGTCTCCTGCGAGGACATCCGCGCGCTGGCCCGTCCGGTGATGCGCCACCGCGTGCTGACCAACTTCCACGCCGAGTCGGACCGCGTCACCGCCGACATGCTGATCGCGCGGCTGCTGGAATCCGTTCCGCCGCCGAGATCGGAGCTGTGATGATATTCGCGGCCACAGCGCGGGCAGAACGGTTCCTCGATCCGGGCGTGCTGGCCCGCATCGCCAACCTGCAGCTTGCGGCGCGCACCGTGGTGGAGGGCTTCATCGCCGGGTTGCACCGCTCGCCCCAGTACGGGCTGAGCCCGGAATTTGCCGAGTACCGCCCCTACACGCCGGGCGACGACCCGCGCTCGGTGGACTGGAACGTGTTCGCGCGCACCGACCGCTACTACATCAAGAAGTACCCGGGCGAGACCAACACGCGCGTCTACCTCGCGCTGGACGTGAGCCGCTCCATGGGCTACCGCTCCGGGGCGCTGACCAAGCTGGAATACGGCTCGCTGCTGGCCGCTTCGCTGGCCTACTTCGCCCTCCGCCAGCGCGACGCGGCCGGGCTGATCCTGTTCGACACCGAAATCCGGGAATTCATCCCGCCGCGGCTGCGCCCCGGGCAGATGTCGCAGGTGCTCCGCGCGCTGGAGGCGGCGCGGCCCGGCCGTGGCACGGACCTTTGCTCCAGCCTGGACAAGCTGGCCCAGTTCGTGCGCCACCGGTCGCTGGTGGCCATTATCTCCGACCTGTACGAGGAGCCGGAGCGCCTGTCGGGCGCCTTCCGCCGCGTGCAGTTCGGCCGCAACGACCTGATGGTGTTTCACGTGCTCGACCCCAATGAGGTCAGCCCCGACCTGCGCGATGCGGCCGTGCTCGAAGACCTCGAGACGCGCGACCGGATGGATGTGGCTCCGGCCTACGTGCAGCGCGAATATCGCAAGCTGATCGGGCAGCACATGGAGCAACTGCGGCTGGCCTGCCGCGATTCGCGCCTGGATTATCTGATGATGAACACGGCGCAGCCGCTGGATGAAGCGCTGTTCAATTTCCTCAGCCTTCGCCAGCGCAAGAGCTGAGGCTCGCGCCGATTCTCCAGCGGGGGACTGGTGTAAGATGTAAGGCATGAGCGCCCTGCACTTGACGGAAGCCGAAGTGGTTCGCGATCTCGCGGCCGTGCTGGAGAAGGTGCAGCAGGGCGTGGAGGTCATCGTCGAAAAGAACAACCAGCCGATCGCGGTAATCAGTCCGCTGCGGCCTCCGCAACGCACTATCTCCGACAGCATTGCGCTGGCCCGACAGCGCGAGAACGAGCGAGGGTATGCGGTCACTCTGGACCCGGACTTTGCGGCCGACATTGAAGAGGTCATCCGCAATCGGCGGTCCTGGAGGCCGCGGTCGTGGGACTAATCCTCGACACCAGCATCCTCGTGACGGCGGAGCGGCGCGGTTCCAGCGTCCCGGAGATTCTTGCGCAGGTGCGGCAGGCCTGCGGCGAGACGGAGATCGGCCTATCGGTCGTCACCATCGTGGAGCTGACCCACGGCGTCCAACGGGCAAAGACCGAAGCGCAGCGACAACGTCGAGAAGCTTTCGTTGGGGAACTGTTGGCGGCTGTTGTCGTGTACCCTGTCACCGCCGAGGTTGCCCACCGGGCTGGCGTTGTCTCTGGTCAGAAAGCTGGAAGAGGGAACTATATTCCGTTCGAAGATCTATTGATTGGAGCGACCGCCTTGCAACTGGGCTTCGGCGTGGCAACCGAGAACGTTCGCCACTTCCAGGCAATTCCCGGCCTCACCGTGAGACAGATATGAGGTAACGCGGCTGCGGCGGGCGTCCTATTCTCCATCCGTGTTCATCCGTCCCGCCCTGCGGGATCCGTGGTGAGTTGTTCGGGTTAAGAAGATGCAGTTTCTCTCGCCATGGTACCTGCTGGGGGCGCTGGCGGTCGGGGTGCCGATCTGGGTGCACCTGATCCGTCATGAGCGGGCGCGGCCGATGCCGTTCGCCTCGCTGATGTTCTTCCGGCGCATTCCGCAGCCGACGGTGTCGCGGCGGCGGCTGAAGCACCTGCTGCTGCTGGCCGCCCGCTGCCTGCTGGTGCTGCTGATCGCCCTGGCGTTTGCCCGGCCATATCTCAGCGGCCCGGCGGCGCCGGCCGGCCTGGGCCCCCAGGCACGGCTGTTCGTCCTTTTGGCGGACTGTTCGCTCAGCATGCAGTACGGCGACCGCGCGCGGCGCGCCGCCGACGCCGCCCGGCAGGCACTGGGCCGCATGGGCGCGCTCGACCAGGCCCAGCTTGTGGCCTTCGACTCCGAAGCCCGCGTGCTGAACGCGCCCACGTCGGATCGCGGCGTGCTGCGCGGCCTCATCGACAGCGAGCTGCGCCCCGGCGCGCTGCCAACCAACTATGCGGTGGCGCTGCGCGCGCTGGAGAAGCTGGCGGAGGCGGCAAAGACGCCGGTCTCCGCTTTTCTCATCTCGGATTTTCAGAAAGCCGGCTGGCTGCCCGGCTCGGCCCCGCTCAGCCTGCCGCCCGGAACGTCGCTGGAGCTGATGCCGGTGGATCAGGCGGCGCGCCCGAACTGGTCGGTCAGCGAGCTGGCCGTATCGCGCGACACCTTCCAGGGCCGCTATCCGCGGCGCCTGCAGGTGCGCGTCAACGGCTTCCAGAGCGCCGCGGCCAAGAAGGAGCTGGCGCTCAAGATCAACGGGCGCGAGGTCGCGCGGCGGGCGGTCGAGGTTCCCGCGGGCGGCGCGGCCACCGCGGTTTTCGAAGGGTTCGAGCTGCCGCCGGGGGCCAGCCGGGGCGAAATCCGCCTCCAGCCGGGCGACGGGCTGCCGCAGGATGATGTCCGCTACTTTGCGCTGGTGCGCCGCGAGGCCGGCCGCGTGCTTTATCTGACGGGCTCGGATTCCGGCCGGGAGGCCGCATACCTGCGCGGAGCGCTGAGCGCCGCCGAGGACCCCATGTTCACGCTGGAGCCGCGGCCGCTGGCCGCGGCCGCCTCGGAGCCGCTCGAAAGCTACGCCGCCATTGTGCTCTCGAACGCCGGCGCGCTTCCCGGGCGGCTCGGCGCGCGTCTGAAAGAGTATGTCGAAGCTGGCGGCGGCCTGTTCCTGGTGCTGGGCGACCGCACCGATTGGCCGGCGCTGGCGCGCGCGCTGGGCACGCTGCTGCCCGCCTCCGGCGCCGAACGAGCATACGTGCGGCGCGACGCGGAGCAGTTCATTACCCTGGGCGAGTTTCGCCGCGACCACGTCATCTTCCAGCCGTTTGCGGAGACGGCGGCGGGCGGGCTGCTCTCGGCGCGTTTTTTCGGCTACTTCCGCCTGAGCGGCGCCGGCGACGAGGCCGTGCTGGCCCGCTTCAGCACCGGCGAGCCGGCGTTGCTGGCGCGCGCCGCCGGCCGCGGCCGCGTGCTGCTGCTGGCATCGTCCGCCGACAACGTCTGGAGCGACTTGCCGCTGCACGCCGGCTTCGTGCCGTTCGTCTGGCAGGCGCTGCGTTTCCTGGCGGCGGCGGGGGATGAGCCGGCGGCCCACACCGTGCCCGTCGCCGTGGCCCTGGCCGGCATCTGGGGCGCGCGCGCGACGCCGGAGAGCTACTCGGTCCTGGACCCGGCCGGCCGCCGGCAGCAGGCGGACGAAACGGGCGGCGTCAGCGCGCCGTACGCGCGGCTCACGCAGCTTGGATTTTATGAAGTTCGCTACAGCCGCCAGACCGATTACATTGCCGCCAACCCCGACCCGCGCGAGTCCGACCTGACGCCGCTCAGCCAGGAGGACCGGGCGCTGCTGGCGCGCACTGCCGGGCAGGGCGCGGCCGGCGCCGCGGCCGCTGCCCCGCGCGAACTCGAGCAGCGCCAGAATTTCTGGTGGATGCTGCTCCTGCTGACCGCGATTGTCGTCGTGGCGGAGAGCATTCTGGGAAATAATCGTTTACGGCGGGAACGGGCGTTTGAACCACAAAGGCACGAAGACACAAAACAGCACGAAGCCGTTACTTTGTGAACTTTGTGGTGGCAGGTCGCATTGTTTCTCCGCGGACTTATGAAACGGCGTACTCAGTCGAGGTCGAGCGCAGCCTTTAAGCCGTCCTCAATGTTGCGTAGAAGCTCGGCATCGAGCGAACCGATTTTCTCGGAGAGCTTGGCGCGGTCCAGTGTGGTGACTTGGTGGCACAATGCAACGCTGCTTCGCGGAAGCGCCCCGGCACCAGGCGGGAGCAGAACGGCAGTTGGACCTCTCTTGGCCTGTGCCTCTGAACTTGACACGGGGACGACGATAATGGACCGCCAATTGGACGTGCGATTGAAGCTGTCGTGGGAGACTATGATGACCGGTCGTCCACCGCTTTGCTCAGATCCGGAACGTGGAAAAATGTCCGCCCAGAACACGTCCCCGCGCTTCACCGCTCCTCCTGCTCGCTCTGAACCAGGTGTTCGATCGAGGCGGCTTCTAGCGCCGGATCGAAGTCGGTGGGGGTTCCCGCGAATTTCGCGGCGTACACGGCGATCGCTTCGTCGCGCACGGCCCTGCGCCGCTGTCGCAGCCAAGTCTCGATGGCCTGTCGGGCAACGGCAGTGGCGGGCCGGCGGGAACGCTCCGCCTCCGCGCGCAGCTCACCGTAGATTCCTTCGGGCAGGGGAATATGGAAATTGTGCATACGAAATCCTGTCGATTATTATGCCATAGGATCGTGGCAGGATCTCTGCCCGATTTGGCCGTAGGACGTTTTCGTTACTGTACCCGGGGAAGACCGGAGGAGCGGAAACCTGATGAACCCGGCGGAGTTGCTCGTTAACTACATCCGCACTGTCCGGCGGTGCCTGCGGGTGCAGGCGGCGGCGCGCGGCATGGCCCTCACGCTGCTGTGCGCGCTGGCGCTGACGCTGATCGCGGTTCCGGCAGCGCACTGGCAGCGCTTCACGGAGGAGGCGGTGCGGTGGACGCGCCTGGCGCTGTTCGGCGGGACGCTGGCCGCCGCCGGCCTGCTCCTGGTTCTTCCGCTGGTTCGCCGCTGGAGTGGCCGGCGCATCGCGCGCTATATCGAGGAGCGCCACCCGGAGTATCGCGATCGCCTGGCCACCGCGGTGGAATTGCTGGAATCGGGCCGCCGCGCGGACCCCGATATCCTGGCCTTGCTTGTGGAGGACGCCCACGGCACGGTGTCGGCGGCGCCCGCTTCCGGCTACCTGGACCGCCGGCGCGTGGCGCGGTCGGGCGCGCTGGCCGCGGCCTGCATCGCCGTTTTCGCAGTCCTCGCGCTGGTGGGGCCGAGCATGTATCGTTACGGCATTGGCCACCTCTGGACGGGCTGGCTGAGCAGGGCCGCCGGCCCGCTCTACCAGATCGCCGTCACGCCGGGCAACGCGGCGCTGGCCCGCCACGCCGACCAGGCGATCACCGCGCGCACCCTCGGCTTCCAGGCCCCCGACGCCCGCCTCTTCGCCTTTTTCCAGAGCGGCACCCGCTGGGAAGCGCTGGCGATGAGCGTCGAGCCGCGCGGCAACGCCTTCCAGTACGCCTTCCACGACGTGCGCGAGAACATCCGCTACTACGTGGAGGCGGCCGGCGTGCGCTCGCCGGAGTATCGCCTCTCGGTCGCGGATGTGGCCCGGGTGCAGCGCATCGACCTGAAGTATCGCTTCCCCGCCTACACCGGCCTTCCCGAGCGCCTCGATCCCGACAGCGGCGACGTGCGCGCCGTCAAGGGCACGCAGGTCGAGTTCACCGTCCACACCGACATTCCCGCCGGCGCCGGCGACTTGCTGCTGGATTCCGGGCGCGGCATTCCGCTGCGGGCCTCGGGCGACCGCCGCCTCACCGGAACCCTGGTAGTGGAAGAGAGCGGGCTGTACCACGTGCGGCTGGGCCGGCGCGGTGAAGCGCCGGCGCGGGCCAGCGACGATTACGTGATCGACGCGCTCCCCGACCAGCCGCCGGTGGTGGCTATCCGGCGCCCCGGCCGCGACATGCGCCCGACAGGCATCGAGGAGGTCACCACCGAGGTCGAGGCCCGCGACGATTTCGGCCTGGCCGGCCTCGAGCTTCACTATGCCGTCAACGGCGGCCCCGAGCGGCAGGTGAACCTGCTGGAGCGCGGCGGCGCGAAGGAACTCGAGGCGCGCTCCACTCTGTACCTGGAGGAGTTCAAGCTGGCGCCGGGCGACGTGGTCGCCTATTACGCCGTGGCCCGCGACGCGCGGCAGACGGCGCAGACCGACATCTTCTTCATGGAAGTGCGGCCGTTCGAGCGCGAATACCGCCAGGCGCAGTCGGCCGGCGGCATGGGCGGCGAACAGGGCGAGGGCGGCGAAGGCGACGAATCGAACCTGGTCCAGCGGCAAAAGGAAATCATTGCGGCTACCTGGAACCTGCTGCGCGAGCAGGCCCGCGCCCGAATCGGGCACGCCGGCGACGATATCGCCACTTTGGCCGACATCCAAAAGCGGCTCCAGCAGCAGACCGAGATGCTGGCCACGCGCATGGAGCGGCGCGCGCTGGCCGCCCTCAACGAAGAGTTCACGGCGCTGGCCCAAAACCTGCGGAAGGCGGCCGAAGCCATGGGGCCGGCGGCGCAGCAGCTTGGCGCCCGCAAGCTCCGCGAGGCGCTGGCGCCCGAGCAAAAAGCGCTCCAGTATCTTTCGCGCGCCGAAGCGTCGTACCGCCAGATCCAGGTGGCCTTCGGCAACAGCCGCAGCGGCGGCTCCCGCGGGCGCAGCGGTTCGGCGCGCGACCTGGCCGACCTGTTCGACCTGGAGCTGGACACGCAGAAGAACCAGTACGAGACGCCGCAGCAGCAGAGGCAGAGCGGGCAGCGCGATGAGAAGCTGGACGCCGCGCTGCGGCGGTTGCAGGAGCTGGCCCGCCGCCAGCAGCAGCTTGCCGAGCAGCGCCGCCGCAACCAGGAGATGCCGCCGCAGTCGCGCTGGGAGCAGGAAACGCTGCGGCGGCAGACCGAAGAGCTGGCGCGGGAACTGGAGCGCCTGGCGCGCCAGACCGGCTCCCGCGAGCTGGACACCATCCGGCAGCGGCTGGAGCAGGCGGCGCGCGACATGCAGGCGCAGTCCCGTGGCTCGCAGAGCGGAGCGCAGGGCCGCAGCAGCGAGGCTGCGGCCCGCGACCGCGCCCTCCAGCGCCTCGAAGAAGCCCGGGACATGCTGGCCCAGCGCCGCGGCGAGGAAGGCCGCCAGGCCCTGGACCGCCTGGCCGAGGCCGCCCGCCGGTTGGCCCGCGACCAGCAGCAGGCCGCCGACGCCGTGCGCCGCGTGCCTTCCCCCTCCGGCGACGCGCAGAAGCGTCTCGAGGCGGTCGAGCGCGCCCTGGAGGAAAAGAGCCGCGTCCTGGATGGGTTGAACAACCTGGAACGCGACATCCACCAGACGGCCAGAAACCTGGGCGCGGCCAACCCGGATACATCCCGCCGGCTGCGCGGCGCCGGCGACGGCATCCGCCAGGAGCAACTGCAGGAGCAGATCCGCCAGGGCGCCGACATGCTGCGGCGCGGGCTGAATCAGCTCGCGCAACAGCGGGAGGAAAGCGTCCGGCAAGCGCTGGAGCGCCTGGACCGGCAACTCGGCGACATCCGCCGCGGCTTTAGCGCCCAGGCCGGCTCACCGGCGGGCGGCGACCGCCGCCTGGAGCGCGCCCTGGCGCGCGCCGAGGAACTGCGCCGCCGGTTGGAGGAAGCCGAGGAGCGGCTGCGGCAGCAGGGCCGGCAAGCCCGCTCCGGTCAGCAGCAGGGGCAACCGGGCGCCCAGGCAGACGCCAGGGCGCAACAGGGGCAGGCTGCCCAAGGCCGCCAACCAGGCCAGCAAGGCGGCGCCGGGGCCCAGGACCCGCAAGCGGGCGATGCCGGCCAGCGCGGCGGGCGCGCCAACTACCTTGGCGGACGGCGGGAATCCTCCG
Source organism: Acidobacteriota bacterium (assembly GCA_026394175.1). GTDB lineage: Bacteria > Acidobacteriota > Terriglobia > JAJPHL01 > JAPKYU01 > JAPKYU01. The sequence continues at coordinate 8,583 of JAPKYU010000010.1, forward strand.
GCGGCATGCCCGAAGGCGCCTGGAACCCAGGCATCACCCGGCCGTGGGATTCGCGGGCGGCGGCCCGTGAGCCGGGCCCGCTGACTCCGGAAGCGTTGCGCGAGCTGGAGCGGGAATACCGCCAGGGCCTTCCGCTGGCCCGCGACCTGGAGCGCGATCTGCGCGGCGACCCCGACTTCGCCCGCCGCGCCCGCGAACTGGTGGAAGCCCTAAGTAAGCTCGATGCCAGCCGCTTCCCCGGCGACCCGGCGGAGCTGGAGCGCCTGCGCGCCTCGATTCTCGATGGCCTGCGCCAGGTGGAGCTGGAGCTGGCGCACCGCCTCAATCCCGGCCCGGCCGACCTGCGCCTCCCCCCTCATGAAGACATCCCCGACGCCTATCGCCGCCAGGTCGAGCAATACTACCGCTCGCTGGCCCAGCGCGGTAAGAAGTAGGCCGGCATGTAGGGGGCGCGCCCATGTGTGCGCCCCTACATTTCCCGTCGAGGAGCCTACTGAGGTGCTTGCAGGATTCAGCCAACCAGACCGTGGCGTGAATGGAATTGTGCAAGTGCCTCTACTGTTCGCGGTACGCTCGCGGCGTCCATTCGTACGCTATGCGTACACCATGACTCGCCATTCCCCTAATGTTTTCAGCAGGTTGCGTGGCAATGGGCTTGCTCCGATTGCAGTGGCTAGGTGTAAGCCAATACAGGGCTAAGGCCAGAAGATAAATGCATCCTTATCATCATGCCGTCTTGCTTCTTCTGCTTCCTCTCTTGGCGCTGTGGGCGGGCGGAGTGGTCACCTGTCTGCTCGGGTCGTGGGCGGCCTGGGCGTTTCGCCGCAACGCAGCCAGCAGACGTGGTTCATTTGAGCCGCGCGTGTCGCTGTTGAAGCCGCTGTCGGGCCTGGAAAGCGGGCTGGAAAGCAACCTGGAGTCCTTCTTCCGGCAGGATTACAGCAACTTCGAGATTCTGTTCGCCGCCAGCGATCCGGCCGACCCGGCCCTGGAAGTAGTGGCCCGGCTGAGAACAAGGTATCCCCACATTGCGGTCAAGGTGGTGGACGCATCGGCGCCGTCCTACGCCAATCACAAGGTTTACAGCCTGGGCAAGATGGCCGCGCAGGCCGCCGCCGATATCCTGGTGATCAGCGACAGCGATGTCCGTGTCACACCCGATTACCTGCCCAGCCTGGTGACGGCGTTTGCCGACCCCGGCGTGGGGGTCAGCACCTGCGTGTATCGCGGCGTGCCGGGACGCGGCATCTGGTCCCGGCTGGAGGCCCTGGCCATGAGCACCGAATTCATGGCCGGCGTGCTGCTGGCCTGGAAACTGGAGGGGATGAAGTTCGCCCTGGGGCCAACCATGGCCGTGCGCCGCCAGTGCCTGGAGGCGATCGGCGGGTTTGCCGCCATGGCCGACTACCTGGCCGACGACTTTGTGCTGGGCAAGTGGGCCGCCCAGGCGGGTTACAAGGTGGTGCTGTCCCCCCATGTGATCAGCCATCAGGTGCTGGGCGAGGACTTCCGGTCCTGCTTCCTGCATCGCTTGCGCTGGGCCCGCAGCACGCGCTTCTCCCGTCCCTGGGGCTACATTGGGCAGGTCTTCACCTATCCGGTGCCGGCGGCCTTGTTGCTGGCCGCCATGCAGCCGCACTCGGCGGTCATGGCCGCGGCGCTGGTTTCGACCATTGCGCTGCGCTGCCTGGCCGGGTTGGCCGTGGGCTGGGGCGTGCTGCGGGACCGGCACGTGCTGCGCAATTGGTGGCTGATTCCCGTGCAGGACCTGTTGAGCTTCGCGGTGTGGTGCGGCGGTTTCACCGGGCGTTACGTGCAATGGCGTGACACCCGCTACCGGGTGTGGCGCGGGGGGCGCTTCGAACCCCTCCGCGGGTAGCGCCGCCGAGAAACGCCGCGACTGAATGATTCGTTGAGCTCCGGCTCATTTTTCACAGTAGATTCGTTAAGACGAATTTGCCGCCGCTGGCCGCCAGCACGTGGGTGCGTTCCGCCGGAAGCAGCCGCTCCAGCCGCGCACGCCTGACCCCGTCCGTCACCAGAAAGACCCGCCGCGGTTCTCTCCACCAGCGCTCGATGTCGGCGTCGCCGATGAACACCGGGGGGCAGTCCGGATAGCGTGAGCCAAACTCCAGGCCGGTCATGCGGCCGTTCAGCAAAAAAAGTTTCGGTTTGAGGTAGAAGCCGATGCTGGACCCGGAATAGTACTCGCCGTCGAGCACCACCCGATCGCCCGGCCGCCAGGTTTTTTCGATGGCCTGGGCCAGCGCGCGCGAGGAGAGATAAGGCTCAAACACGACCAGGGCGGCGTGGGCCGAGAGCAGAAACGCGGCGGCCGTGGCCGCGGTGGCCAGTGAAGCGGCGAGGTGGCGCCGCCGCACGCGCAACCGCCAGGCCAGCGGATAGCCCATACCCAGCACGACGGCGGCGCAGGCCGCCGGCCAGCGCAGCGCCGCGAACGTTTCCACCTTCAGGTCGAACAGGTGGCCGAGCGAGAGCGTGTAATACTCGGGGTGGCTGCCCAGCAGGCCGGCGATGTCGCCCGTGGTCCGCACGCCGCGCGACAGCCACAACAGGGCGCCCAGGGCGGCGGCGGCCAGCAGGCCGGCCGCCGCCGGGATGGCTTGCAGCCGCGCCAGCCAGCGCCACCGTTGGCCGGCCGGGTCCGCTTCCTCGGCCCGCGCCAGTGATTCGCCCAGCAGCAATGCCAGCGCGGGATAGGCCGGCATGGTGTAGTACTCCTGCCGCGTGGAGAAAGAGAAGAACACCAGCACCACGCCGGCCCAGATCCACCACAGCAGGCGCGCCGGGTTTTTCGTTGCCGCCGGTTGCACCGCCAGCGGCAGCCAGGCGCTCCACGGGAAGAGCCAGACCAGGTTCGTCCCCCAGAACAGCAGCAACGGCACTTTGTCGTAGTCCTTCGGATAGCGCATTCCCAGGTAGCGCAAAAAGTGCTCGTTGACGAAGTAGAACCAGGCGAAATGGGGAGTGCGCAGCGAGCCCAGGATGTGCCACGGGGCGGCCAACAGCAGGAACAGCAGCGGCCCGGCCACGGGCCGCATCCGCCGCACCAGGACCCACTCGCCGGTAGCCGCGATATACAAGCCGGCTGTGGCCAGCGGGAAAACCATCCCCACCAGACCCTTAGCCAGCACCGCCCCGGCCATGCCCACCCAAAAGCCCAAGGCCCAGATCGGCGCCTGGCGGGCGCGCCAGAAACAGTACAGGGCGAGAGTGACGCAGAAAGTCAGCAGGATGTCGGCGATGAAGATGCGCGTGAACAGGTAGGTGCCGAAACAGGAGGCCAGCGCCAGGCCCGCGTACAGCCCGGCCCGCGCGCCGCCGGCGCGCCGGCCGAAGGCGGCGGCCAGCAGCACGGCGCCCAGCACCGCCGCGATCAGCGGCAGGCGCGCGGCCACCTGGTTGACGCCCAGCACCCTGTAAGCGATGGCCGCCGACCAGAACAGCAGCGGCGGCTTCTCCAGGTAACGCACGCCGTTCATGTAGAAGGTGACCCAGTCGCCTCGCTCCAGGATTTCCTTGGGGACCTCGGCGTGGCCGGCGTCGGCATCATCCAACAGGGCCGGCGTCCACGCCGAGCCGAGGTAGATGAGAAGAGTGACGAGGACCAGCAGGACCACTGCGGCCCGCCAGGTGAAAGGCAATGACAGCGGTGGTGCCGCCGGCATCCGCGACACAGCGCCGGGGCCGTACCACCGCCGCCCGGCGCTATGAGCAACCGCTCCGTTCTGCTGTCCGTCCAACACGTGTTTGGGAGACCCGGTCCCGGGACCGATTGTTTCGCCGGAAAGCGGCGTGCTATTCTGGCCCCCAGCGAGGCACAGTCGTGTTGTTCATCGTCGAAGCCGTCCGATTTTCCGTCGATTCGCTGCGCGCCAACCGCGTGCGGGCCGTGCTGACCGGCGTGGGCATGATCATCGGCACCGCCTCGATCATCCTGGTGGCGACCATCACCATGACCGGGCGCGACTACATTCTGGCACAGATCCAGGGTGTCGGCTCCAACCTGATCTTCGCCCACTACGCCGCCGACGAGAGCAAGGGCAACAGCCTGGGCGACAAGCTGACCGCGGACGACGTGAAAGCGGTGCGGAGCCAGATCACGAACGCCCTGGCCGTCGCCGCCATCATCATCAACCACGATCGCATGCTGCTGGGCGGCCAGGAACGCGACATCACGGTGCTGGGAACCAACCCCGACTTCCGCATGGTGCGCAACCTGACGGTGCTGAGCGGCCGCTTTCTCGACGCCGACGACCTGGAGGCGCGCAACAAGGTTTGCCTGCTCACCATCCCGCTGGCCCAGGCGCTGTTCGGCGACCCGCGAACCGCCATCGGGCGCCAGGTCAGGGTCCACGGCCTGCAGTTCACGGTGATCGGCACCTTCAAGGAAGGAGTGGAAACCTTCGGGCAGGGGGAGATCAGCAGGGAGACGGCGCTGATCCCCATGACGGTGATGCGCTACTTCATCGAGGCCGATTACGTGGACCAGATTTACGCCACCGTGGCCCGCCCCGAGGAGGTGGTGCCGACCTCGGCCCGCGTCAAGCAGGTGATCGAGTCGCGGCACCGGCCCGGCTCCATCTACCTGGTCGATAACCTGACGGCCATCCTGGACGCGGCCCGGCGCGTGGCCCTGGCGCTGACGGTCACGCTGCTGGTGGTCTCGGCCATCACCCTGGTGGTCAGCGGCATCGGCATCATGAACATCATGCTGGTGACGGTGACGGAACGTACCCGGGAGATCGGCATCAAGCTGGCCATCGGCGCGCGCCGCCGCGAAATCCTGGTTCAGTTTCTGGCCGAGGCGGTCTTCCTGAGCGTGGCAGGCGGCGTCTTGGGCATTTTGCTGGGGCTGGCCGTTCCGCTGTCGGTGCGCTTGTTCCTGGACGATATCCGCATCCCTGTTTCCGGAGCGGCCATCGCCGTGGCCTTTGCCGTCTCCGTGCTGGTGGGGGTGGTTTTCGGAGTGATCCCGGCCAACCGCGCCTCGCGCCTCAAGCCGGTGGAAGCGCTGCGCTACGAGTAGGCCCGGATGATTCACCACGGATGAACACGGATGAACACGGATAAGCGCGGATACCGCCAAGCAGCGGACGAGGCTATCGCCTTTCAGGAAAGCGTATAGCTGCGACGCCGCGGGAACGAAGGACATATGAATCAGGAGAATAAAGAGTCCGCAGATCGGGATATGCGTCCGGAGTACGACATCCGTGGCGGTGTGCGAGGTAAGTACTACGAGCGATACCAGAAGGGAACCAACGTGGTCTTACTTGAGCCGGACGTTGCCGCCGTGTTTCGGGATTCGGAATCGGTCAACCGCGCACTCCGCGTCCTGATCGACGTGGCGCGAAGTGAGGCGCAGAACCAAGACAAGCGGACCTGACTCCTGGGGGCGCCTGCAAGATCAGGTCATTCCACCGCCGAGGCACAGAAAACACAGAGATAGATCTCCGCGTCCTCCGTGTCTCCGTGGCGACAGCGCGCTTTTCCGCCGGGGATAATGGAACTTCCCGGCCCCGCCGGGCGAATTACCTATGACAGGCGATCAGCGAAACCCGATGGAACCGCCGGAACAGAGCGACCAGGAGCTGTTGCGGTTGATGCTGGAGGGCGATGAGGCGGCCTTCACGGCGCTGTACCGCCGCCGGCAGGGCGCCATTTTCCGTTTCGCCTTGCAGATGGGCGGTTCGCGGGCCATGGCCGAAGAGGTGACCCAGGAGACATTCCTGACGCTGATCCAGGAAGCCCGGCGCTACGACCCGGCTCGCGGTTCGGTGGCCGCTTATCTTTACGGCATCGCCCGCAATCAGGTTCTGCGCCGCCTGGACAGCGAAAAGGCATCGGCGCCGCTGGAACCACGCGAGAACGATCAAGGAGCGGTGGCGGCAGGCCTGGCGGCCGGCGACGATTTGCTCGGAAGCCTGCTCGGCCGGGAACAAGTCGAGCGGGTGCGGGCCGCGGTCCTGGCGCTGCCGGCCCGCTATCGAGAAGTGGTCGTGCTGTGCGACTTGCATGAAATCGACTACGCGGAGGCGGCCAGGGCGTTGGACTGTCCCATTGGAACCGTGCGCTCCCGGCTTCACCGCGGGCACCGGATGCTGGCCGGGAAGCTGGCGGCGAGGCCGCGCGCCGGGTTTTGCCAATCCCGGAGCCTGGCGGCGCTGGTGGCAACGCCGCAGGCAGCCGACAGCGATACGCCCGTCGAGGGGTGTAGCGGCGGTCTTTAGACCGCCAACGGCACGGGAACGGTTTTTTCGCGGCCTTTATGTGGTGTGACTATGGAACGTTATTGTCCGGAAGACGAGATCGTGGAGCTGGCGCGAGGGCGGCTCGATCCAGATGCGCGCCAGGCGGTCGCGGCGCATGCGCGGGAATGCCGGGAGTGCGCGGCGTTGCTGGCCGGTGAAGAAGCGCTGGCAGCCGGCCTGCGCGCGTTGGCCGCCGGCCAGCAGGCGGAGCAAGCGCCGCCGGCGCTGGAAGCGGCGCTGGGCATGGCGTTTCGCGAGCGGGCGGCAAAGCCGGAGCCGGCCGGTGCCCGCGCCGTGGGGCGCGTTCTGATCAGCCTGGTGACTTGGCGGCGCGCGGCGGCCCTGGCGGCCGCGTCCCTCGCGCTGGTTGCCTGCCTGTTGTGGTGGCGCGCCCAGCCGGCAGCGCCCCAGGGCCAGGGTGTTACGGCAGGCCCGCCGGCCCGTCCCCTGCCCCAGGCGGCGCCGCAGCGTCCGGCCGAAGCGCCGCCCGCTGCTACCAAGGTTGCCCAGGCCCGCCGCCCGGCCCGTTCGGCCTCCAAGCGCCGCATAACCAAGCCGCCGGCGGACGAGGCACAACAGGCGGGGTCCGAATCCGAATTTGTGGTACTGCCCGGCACGCCGCCCTGGGCCCTGCAGGACGGCGCCCGGCTGGTGCGGGCCACCATGCCGCGTTCGGCGCTGGTTTCGTTCGGCCTGCCGGTCAATGCCGAACGCGCCGGCCAGCCCATCCGCGTGGACTTGATTCTGAGCGAAGACGGAGTGGCGCGCGCCATTCGCTTCGCCGGCCAGGTTGAGACTCAAGAAAGGAGAAGGAAATGAACAGACGATTGATGATTGGAGTTGTTTCGATGGCGGTGATCGCGGCTGCGTCCGTTGCCGCGTTCTGCCAGTCCCACGCGGCCAGCGGCACCGTGCGCCTCAATGTGGATGTGCGAAAGAACGTGCCCGGCGGCGCCGTCGCCCAGGTGTTCGTGGACAAGGTGATGGCCATGGAGTTCACCGACCGGCTGGTCAAAGGAGCGCCGTACTCGGCTGACTCGGTCAACGAAACGGTTCAAACTTTGGCCGACGGCAATCGGATCGTCCGTAAAGAGACGGTGCGGGTCTACCGCGACAGCGAGGGGCGCACCCGCCGGGAGATGAAGGTCCCGGGCATTGCCAGGATTGCGGGTTCGGGAAGCGGGCGCACCGATCACGCCAGCACGGAGCGGGAAACGATCACCATCAGCGATCCGGTGGCCGGCGTCCGGTACGTTCTGGACCCCGCAACCCGCACGGCCTTTAAGACGCCGCTCGGGCAGGGCGTGGGGAGCCTTATCACGCACAGGGAAGCTCCGGTTCAAAACATCGTGACCAGCAACGCGCCCGGCGGCACCATCGTTTTCGAGCAGCGCATTGTGAACTCGTCCGACTCCGAGCAGACCAAGACGGAACCGCTCGGCAAGCAGACCATCGAGAGCCTGGAGGCAGAGGGGACCCGTTCCACCTACACCATCCCCGCCGGCCAACTAGGCAACGACCGGCCCATCGATATCGTTTCCGAGCGCTGGTATTCGTCTAAACTGCAGACCGCGCTGCTGACCACCCACAGCGATGCCCGCTTTGGGACCACCACGTTCCGGCTGAGCAATGTCAGCCTGGCCGAGCCGGCGCGCTCGCTGTTCGAAGTTCCGGCCGACTACACCATCAAGGAAGGGCCGGCCCGAATCGAGCTCCGCGAAGAAAGGTAACAGAGGAAGCGCTCGATGCTCCGCACCAACGGGCGGCGGCCGCCGGCGCGGCCGCCGCCCGTTTTGTCTGCTGACAGGCCTCCGGCCTGTCGCGCCGTGCCGGACCGCGGTTGACTTGACTGGTGGCGCGGCCTACCATCGACAGGAGAGCCAGTCGGAGGCCGACATGCTCACCAGGCGAGATTTCGGAAAGCGCGCCGGACTGCTGCTGGCCGCAGCTTCCGGTTCGAGCGAGTCTGCGCTGGCGCAACGCGCCATAGCCGGGCTCGGCAATGCTCCCCCGGGCACCATCTGGATCAATGCCAACGAGTTGCCCGATGGCCCCTGTGCCGCGGCCAGGGAGGCCATGACGCAGGTGTTGCCGGAGACCGGCCGCTACCATTACCCCGAGTTCCGCGACATCTATGCCGCCATTGCGCGCAGCGAAGGATTGGATCGTTCCCAGGTGGTGGTCGGGGCCGGCTCCACCGAAGTCCTGCAGATGGCCGTGCAGGTCCTCACTTCGCCGGTCCGCCCCCTGATCGCCAGCGAACCGACCTTCGAGGTGCCCTTCGCGGTGGCCAGGGCCTTGGGTCGCCCGACAGTCAGCGTGCCGCTGACCAGCAGTTATGCGGCCGACGTCAAGCGCCTGGCGGAAGAAGCCGCCAAGGCCAAGGGCGGGCTCATCTACCTCTGCAATCCCAATAATCCCACCTCTTCCCTCACCCCCAAGGACGATATCGCCTGGCTGGTGGCCAATCTCCCTTCCGATGCCGTTCTGCTGCTGGATGAGGCTTACATCCACTTCCTGGAATCGCCGGAGCAGGAGAGCGGCCTGGCCTGGGTGCGGCAGGAGAAGAACGTGATGGTGACGCGCACCTTCTCCAAGATCTACGGCATGGCCGGCCTGCGTGTGGGGTTTGGGTGCGCGAAGCCGGCGTTGATCAGGCCGCTGGCCGCGCTGGCAGGCAATGTCATTTCCATTGTCAGCGCGCGCGCCGCGCTGGCTTCGCTGCGGGAAGCCGCCAAGTTGGTTCCCGAGCGCCGCGCCCGGCTGACGGCCACCCGCGACACGCTTTGCCGCTGGCTGCGCCAGCAGAAGCGGCCCTACATCGAACCTCACGCCAACTTCATGATGATCGACATGGGGCGTGATGTGCGCAGCGTCATTCCCGAGTTCCTGGCCAAAGGCGTGGCCGTCGGGCGTCCCTTCCCTCCGCTGGACCGCATGCTGCGCGTTACCATCGGCACCGAGCGCGAGATGGCCGAGTTCCGCCGCGTCTTCGAGCAGGTCCTCTGACGGCTTTAGAAGCACAAAGCCAGGAAACGGGACGCAGATAAACACAGACAAACGCAGATCAGCATTCATGTGCGCCTGCCCACGTCCCATTCCGTCCGTGTTTATCCGTGTTCATCCGTGGTAAGTCCCCCCGGACTAACAGGCTCTTCGTCATCTCGTTGACAGTGAAGTAAGCGCGGCCTAACATGTGAAGCACCGGCGGGGCTATGATTGGCCGTACCATCTCGCGTTACCACATCCTCGAAAAGCTCGGGGGCGGTGGCATGGGTTTCGTCTACAGGGCCGAAGATCTGAAGGTCGGCCGGCTGCTCGCCCGGATCAAAATCGTGCTTGAGGAGATGCAACTATGAGACGCACTTCCGCCAGTTTCTTCGTGGCGGCTTTTCTGACAGCGGCGCTATCTGCCTCTTGCCAGGAGGCCATCTCCGGCAGCGGGGCCGGTGGGCAGCAGGCGAAGCCTGCCCAAGCAACCACGCCGCCCGGTTCGCGGCCGCTGCCGGCAGCACGCATCCGCTCCGCCGCCATCACTATTCTTTCCAGCAATGTGGTGAACGGCGGAATAGG
>JAPKYU010000208.1 GCA_026394175.1 Acidobacteriota bacterium
TACGCCGGCGGTTGGCCCTTGAAAGCCGGCGCCGCGTACGCTATAGTCGGGGCGTGTGAATCCCTGTCAAGTGGGCGCTTAGCTCAGTTGGCTAGAGCGCGTGGATCACACCCACGAGGTCACAGGTTCGAGTCCTGTAGCGCCCACCATACCTCGGCGGGCGAAACGTCTCTCTCGAGAATGAAGAATGCAGAATAGCCCGTCGGATGGGGCGCAGGCGCGTTGGGCCATGGGCTATAGATTCTTCATTCTGCATTGTGCATTCTACATTTGCCCGGCGGCTATGGCCGCACGCGCTGCGGCCTCCCGGGTCGTCCACGCTTCCATGGGGCCGCGCCATGAATGGCGCGGGAACCCGCGCAGGCCGATTCTAACACTACAGCGCAACTTTGCGCGGCGGGTCTCCGCACCCGCCGCACGAAACCCCTTGGCGCGGCCGAGAACACGGTTCTTTGCGCGGTGGGTACGGAGACCCACCGCGCAAAGAACCTATCTTGCGCTGTAGTGCTAACTGTCAAGGATTCGTGCGGCCTCCGCCTGGTCGATATGCGCGATGTACGGTATCCCGCTGACCTCTGCCGCCTCGCGGGTCAGGGCGGCGAGGTCCACCTGCTGCCCGCGCTGCCTGCGGCGTGGCCCGACGGCCGCGTGCGGGGCCTGCGGGCCCGCGGCGGCTGGGGGCTGGACATCCAGTGGCAAGGCGGCCGCCTTCGGCAGGCGACCCTGCGGGCGAGCGTTGGCGGCAAGTGCAAGGTGCGCTATGGCCAGATTGCCAGGGAACTGTCGCTGGCAGCCGGCCATTCGCGCTTGGACTCCGCGTTGGGTCGCGCGCCACCCACCACCGCCGGTTTATCTCTCTTCGGCCCGAAAGTCTCTGATTTGTTTGGACTCCCCCCAAAGAGTCCCAACGCGCGCAAGTTCAGCGTCTGAAGCACCTTACGGAAACAGGTTCCGGATGGCCTCTCGTGTTTCGCAGCCACATGGTTGCTCGGGCAAACATGCCCGCGAAACGCTTGACCAAGCGGAGCATCTGGCGTCAATGCTGCGGACGAGTTGCCCCATAACACTGGCCAGCGCCTGTGGCCAAGCGCCCTTCGAAACAATGTGCTGATGAGATATCTATGCCGGATGCGGAGGAAATGTCCAGGCGGATCCTTGATGATTGGGACCCTTTCACGGCGATTCGCCCATCGAGGGCCCGCCTGGCGTGTCGGTAGCAGCCGCGCTCCGCGCTTGGTGGGCCGTGTAACTGAACCAGTCCGCAGGCAGCGGTTCCTCGCCGGCCAGGTCGAAGGTCAAACGGCGCGGCTGCGGGTTGCCTTGGAACTTTCCCTGGTCAAACACGATGCGCCGGGGCATGCCCGTCTTCAAATCGGCCCAAATCTCAATGGCCGCAGGTCCTTTCACCTCGCGCGAGTTGCGGCGGGCCAGGACGTGGCGCAGGAGAGTGCCGCCCGATGGCAGCGGTGCCTGGTCGAGCCGCTCAACGGTGTAATCGACGCGAATCCGCTCCAGGGTCTGCTGGAGATCCACAAACAGTGCGTCCGACATGGCCTGCGGCATCCCGAGCCCCCCGGCTCCATGTCCCTCTTTCGTCTCGACCACCACGCCATCACAGATTCGCCAGCTCTGCCGACCATCATAGCCGTCGAACAGCGATCCGCCTCTGGGGTCAACTCGAACCAGGAGGAACTGCCGTCCGTCGCGGAGGTACAGGGTGGCTCCGTTCAGGCCGACCCTGTGCTGTATCTCTGGCATCAGAGGCTCCACCTGAATGTGGAACGTCCGGTCGCCGGGACGGCTCAAAGCGCCGAGGATGTCGTTGAGCGAAGCCCCGGCGGGGGTCTGGCTGGTTATGACCAGAAGCACGCCCGCCGCCATCAGGACCATCGCGGCCGCCGCCCACGCGCCCCGCACGGCCCAGACACGAAGTGGCGACACACGCGGCGCCGGCGAAGCAAGGGCGGGCTTGCTCGTGGGCGCCGCTCCCGCCGACTCACGAACGGCCCGCAGGACGGTCTGGACGCGCCGCTCGCGGTGCTCGGCGGCCCGGTCATCGTGCACGTGGAGCAGGAGTGCGTGGACCAGCCGCTGGTCGGCCTGCCGATCGGCGCCGGGGCCGCGCGGGTTGTCGTCTCCGTGCTCCATCGCCTTCAATCCCTTGCGGCCTGTAGCGCGGGGGTTTATCCCCCGCGCGTATTTGCGCGGGGCACAAGGCCCCGCGCTACGTCCGGGTGGTCAGTACGGCTTTTCGCTCGAGGCATTCTGCCAGTTGCATTCGCGCCCGTTGGAGCCGTTTCTGGACCGCGTCCTTGGTGGTTGCCAGGTGCTCTGCAATCCATTCCGTCGTCTTGCCCTGGTGATAGTGCAACTCGATCGGTTCGTGATACAGCGGGTCAAGGCGCTCGATGCAATCCCTCAGGGCGGCGATCTTTTCGTCCAGCGTGTCGCCCGGCTGTCGCTCGATCTGCGCCATGCGCCGGTCGAGGTAGTCCAGGACATGCTCATTCGCCAGCGGCATGGCCTTTGCTGCCGTGCGGTAATAAGCCAGGACGAGCCGCCTGGCAATCCCCCGCAGCCATGCTCCAAAAGGCCGTGCGCGGTCGTAGTTCCCGATCTTCCGCCAGGCGATCAGCAGGGTCTCCTGGAACAGGTCGTCGGCCGCGGCCTGATCTTCGACGGATGCGCGCAGGAAAGCCGTCAGGGAATCCGCGTTCTCCCGAACGAGTATCTCGAACAGCGCCAACGGCTCAATCGGCCGTGCGGGCTGTTCGGCCAGCGGCGCGCTACCGTCGTCACTCATGCCGACTGAGGCTCCTTCACCCCTTATTGTCGGCTGCCCCCTCCCGGCGGACAAGAAAAAGGTCTCTCGCAAGTTTTCCTGTCCGCACCGGCCCGTCCGGCGCAAGAAGAGACGGACGGCGCCATGGAGCCGAGAAAAGGAGACCCCATGAAACGGCCATCGAGAACGTGCATTGGCGTGCTGCTGGCGGTGCTGGGATTGTCCGCGGCGACGGCCGGCGAGAATCCCCCGGCGGCCGGCGGTCCGGGGCAGGCCGCGACGGCGCCCGCCATGGCGCTCATTCCCGCCGGCACATTCGAGATGGG
>JAPKYU010000241.1 GCA_026394175.1 Acidobacteriota bacterium
GGACTCCGAAAGACGTTTTCCCCTTTGACAGCCGTCTGGGGCGATGCTAAAAACCGAGACATCGCTTTCACAACATCGATTATTGTAAACGTGGCGAAACGGGCCATGGTCAAGGAGAAGGACATGGAATACCAACTTGGCGATTATTGCTTTGCGCCGGCCGAGTATTTGCCGCAGCGTCTTTTTGAGGCCATCACCGAGGTGCGGGTCGAGAACCCGGAGCTGGTGGTCGCGGAGTCCGTCCGCCGCCGCCGGCGCGGGCGTTTGACGCTCGACGGCCGCCTGGTGATCCTGGCCACCGATCATCCGGGCCGGCGGGTGACCGCGATTCCCGGCGCCCCCCTCGGTATGGGCGACCGCCATTCCTACCTGGCGCGCGCGCTGCGCGTGCTGCTGGCGCCCGGTTGCGACGGCATCATGGGCACCACCGACTTTATGGAGGATCTGCTGATCCTCAACTGCCTGGTTCGCGAATCCGGCGGGCCTTCGCTGCTCGACGACAAGGTGCTGATCGGATGCATGAACCGGGGCGGCCACGCGGGCGTGGAGGGCGAAATCGACGACCGCTTCACGTCGTTCACGGCCTGCCAACTGAAGCGGCTGAACTTTGAAGGCGGCAAGTTAATGTACCGGCTGGATCCGGCCGACGAGCGTTCCATCAAGGCCGTCAGCGACTGCGCGCAGGCCGTCACCGAACTCTACCGCGCCGGACTCCACGCTTTTCTCGAGCCCATGAGCGTCAAAAGAAAGCCGGACGGAGGCTACGACACGGTAAAGACGGTGGAGGCGCTGGCGCGGGACGCCGGCGCGGCCGCCTGCCTGGGCGAATCCTCGGCGCGCACCTGGCTGAAGCTGTCCTACACCGAGGGCTACGAGCAGGTGGCGCGCGCCACCTGCCTGCCCATCCTGATGCTGGGCGGCGCGCCGCGCGAGAACCCCTGCCCGACACTGCGGGAATTCGCGGCGGGGATGCGGGCCGGCGCCAACGTGCGCGGAACGATGGTCGGCAGGAACGTGACATTCGCCAACCGGGAAGACCCGCGCGCGGTGGCCGCCGCCGTCGGCGCCATCGTCCACCAAAGCGCCACTTACGAGCAATCGCTCCAGCGTTTGCACGGCGAGCGCGCCTGCCGGATGGATGTATTCGCCGCCTGGCGCTGAACCTTGTTTGTTTTTCGCTGCTTGCTGGTTCGGCCAACCATGGAAGGAGATGGAAGAGATGGCGGAGAACATGACGGCTGCGGCCCCCGCCGCTTCGGCGCAACTGAAACCGGCCAGGCTATTCCGGGCATCGGCGCCCGGCGTGACTTTCCGCCAGCGGTTCACCCCCGCCCGCGGCAACCTTGATTTCCTAAGTTGCGGCGAGTACCAGTTGCCGCCCGACTCGGAATCGCAAACCTTCAGCCTTCCTGGCCAAGAGAGCCTGCTGTTTCAGACAGCGGGTGGCACGCGAGTGACAGTACAGGGAGAGGCCTTCGATCTGGAGAAATACGATTCGATTTACATCCCGCGCGGCGCCGGGTTCTCGCTGGCAAATCCGTGGCCGGAGCCCTCGCTGGTGTACCAGTGCTCCGCTCCCGCGGACAATGTCCATCCGGTGCATTGCTCGCGCTTTGCCGAGTATTCCAGGCGCGAGGACCGCATTCGCCACCTGAAGGGTAAAGACGTCTACATGATGTTCGACGTCAGCGAAAAGGGCGACAAGCTGGTGGCCGGCTACACCTTTTTCCAGCCGTTCCAGCGCTCCTGGCCGCCGCACAACCACACCGACCAGGAAGAGGTTTACATCTTCATCGAAGGACCGGCGGCCATGGAGGTGTACGAATCGCCCGAGACGGCATGGTGGGTGCACAGCGTCGGCGAGGGCGACGTGGTTTCGATCCCGGTTCTCAACTATCACCCGGTCTTCTCGCAGGAAGGGCCGTGCGTCTTCATCTGGTGCATCGCCGGCGAGCGTTACTGGGTCGGTGACAAAAGCAAGGACTTCATGTCGGGCAAGGCGGACAAGATAACCACGTAGGTGCAATTTCGGATTGCGGATTTCGGATTGCGGATTTCAAGCAGCGCCGACGTCTGAAATCCGCAATCCGCAATTCGGCGAGATCAGGGAGGAGACGCGAATGACGCCACGCGAGCGGGTCCTGGCGGCCATTGAGCACCAGCCCATCGACCGCGTCCCCGCCAACTACCTCGGCACCCCTGAGATCAACTCAGGCCTGCGCCGCTATTTCGGGCTCCCGGAGGACGTGGACAGCAGGCCGGGCGATGTGGCGGAGTACGATTGGGACATCCACGCGCAGCTCGGCACGGATCTCCGCACGCTTCGCCTTCATTATCAGGGCCCGCCGATTCCCCGCTTCGACGACGGCCGTGTGCAGAACATCTACGGGGTCATCCGCCGCCCGGTCCGCAACGAGGCGGGTCTGTACATGGAGAGCTGCCACTGGCCTTACGCCGGCTTCCAAACCATAGCCGACGTCGAAGCGCACCCCTGGCCCGATCCCGCCTGGTTCGATTACCACGAATTGCGCGCGCAATGCCGGCAATTCGATGACTACGCGATTGTCTATGGCTCGCCGGGCAACGTGGACATGATCAACGGCGCGGCGTTTGGCCGCGGCTTCGAACAAACGATCATGGACATCGCCACCGAGGATCCCGCGGGGCTGGCCATCATGGAAAAACGCTTCGAGTTCTGCCGCGAGCAGACGCGCCGCGCGCTGGCGGCCTGTGGCGGCCGGATCGATATCGTGTGGATGGGCGACGATTACGGGACCCAGAAAGGGCTCCTGGTCAGCCCCGCCAAATGGCGAAAACTGTTCCGGCCCAAGCTGCGCGCCATGATCGACCTGGCCCATGGTTATGGCGCCAAGCTGATGCTGCACTCCTGCGGCTCGACCCGCGCCATCTGGCCGGACTTCGTGGAAATAGGCCTGGACATCTACGATACCGTGCAACCGGAAGCTGCCGGCATGGCGGCCGAGGAATTGGCCGCTGCATTCGGAAGCCGGATTTGCCTGCACGGGACCATCAGCACGCAAAAGACGCTGCCCTTCGGCACACCGCGATCGGTCGCGCTTGAGGTGCGCAAACGCATCGAGTCATTTGGCTCGCGCGGCGGGCTGATCGTGGCCCCCTCCCATAACATCCAGCCGGATACACCGGTGGAAAATGTGTTGGCGATATACGGCGCGGTTGGCTGCCTGCCTGCCAGCCGCCCGCGAACCGCGCAGCCATAGATGGGCCCGCATAGGGGCTTTGGGGGCGGCATGATTCGAACCGCGAACTGCCTGGGCAAAGTAGACCGCGTGGCGAAGACGGCGCGCAAGGGCGCAGACTACCGGAAATCGCTGAACATAGCCACGTCTCTCATACTGCGGCCGCGGGAAAGGGCCAACCGGCGGCCATCGCGCGACCAGTCGAAGCTGAAGATCCGGTCAGCCGGGAAATCAGTCAGCGGGCGGACCG
>JAPKYU010000076.1 GCA_026394175.1 Acidobacteriota bacterium
AGGAGGCAGGAACCAAGGGCTGGCTGCCGCCGGCCGAGGCTCACATGCTCAGCGGGCTGGCGGGAAGGATCGCTGGGCAAACCTCGGATGGCCGCCTGCGCGAGGCTGCCGAGGCTACCCAACGAAAAATCGCGGAACGCATTCGTTTTCTGGAGCAGGCGCTGGCGCTTCAGAACGACTTCCCCTCTCTGAAGCTGGTGAGGGCCGGCGGCCAGGCCGGTGAGGCCCAGCCGCTCTGGGCGCCGTACGGCAAAGAGACCTGGCTGGTCAGCGTCGCGCCGGCTCCCGCGGGACGAAGCCTCATCCTCGTTGCGGTGCGCGCGGATGACGTTTTTCATTCCCTCGATTCCACTGCCCGGTCGTCGGCGGTTTTGCCTGCCGGGATGCGCTTCCTGACCACCACCGAAGCCCAGGGGGAATCCCTCGGGGAAAACTTCCCCGGGCTGCGGGTAGTTCTGGCGGTTCGGGAAGAGAGCGCGCTTGTCCGGCAGTCGAAGCTGCAGCGCGCTTTCTACTCTGCCGCCCTGCTCCTGGTTTTGAGCGTGACGCTGTTCGGCGCGTATTTTCTGTGGCGTGACGTGCGGCGCGAACTGCGCCTGGCGGAGCTGCGCTCGCAGTTTGTCTCCAGCGTGACTCATGAATTGAAGACGCCGCTGACCGCCATCCGCATGTTTGCCGAAACCTTGCAGATGAGACGCACCGCGGACCAGCGTTTGCAGGCCGAGTACCTGCAGACCATCGTCAATGAAAGCGAGCGCCTTACCCGGTTGCTGAACAACGTGCTCGACTTCGCCAAGATTGAGCAGGGCAAGAAAGCCTATCGCCTGGAGCCGGCTTCGTTGGCCGACGTCGTGCGGGCCGCGGCGCGCGCCATGGATTATCCCCTGGCCCAGCAGGGCTTCGCGCTGCGGGTCCAGGTGGACGACGGCCTGCCCCCGGTCCGGGCTGATGCCGATGCCCTGCAGCAGGCCATCCTGAACCTTCTCACCAATGCCATGAAGTATTCCGGTCAGAGCCGTGAGATCGACCTGCGGCTGCGAAGAGAGAATGGGCACGCCGTGATCGAGGTGACCGACCGCGGCGTGGGAATCGCTCCGGAAGAACAGGAACGCATCTTTGAGAAGTTTTACCGGGCGCCGACCCCGGAGAACGGGCTGATTCCCGGAGCCGGACTGGGACTCGCCTTGGCGGAGCACATTGCCGCCGCTCACGGCGGGCGCGTGGCGGTGCGGAGCGCCCCCGGACAGGGCAGTACGTTTACGATCCGCCTGCCCCTGGAGAATCGGTCATGAGCCGCATCCTGGTAGTGGAAGATGACCCCGCCATTCTGCGCGGCCTTGCCGACAACCTCAAGTTCGAATCCTACGAGGTGCTGACCGCCGGCGATGGAGAGGCGGCCTATCGCCTGCTGCGGGAGACGAAGCCTGATCTGCTGATTCTCGACCTGATGCTGCCCAGGATGAGCGGATACGAACTGTGCCGCAAGGCGCGCAGTGAAGGCATAACTACGCCAATCCTGATGCTGACGGCGCGCGGAGAAGAAGCGGACCGGGTACTGGGCCTCGACCTCGGCGCCGATGATTACGTCACGAAGCCCTTCTCGGTGCGGGAACTGCTGGCGCGGGTGCGGGCCATCTTGCGCCGGGGCGCAGGCCCATCCAAAACCGCGCCGGATGACTTGCGCTTTGACGACGTAGTAGTGGACTTCCGCCGCTACGAGGCCCGCAAAGGCGAAACGGCCCTGGAGATGACCCGCAAAGAATTTGGCGTGCTGCGCCTGCTGGCCGCGCGGGCGGGTGAAGTGGTGTCGCGGGAAGAGCTGCTCAATGAAGTGTGGGGCTACGAGAACTATCCGAGCACCCGCACCGTGGACAACCACATCGCCGCGCTGCGGAGCAAGATCGAGGAGGATCCGGCGCAACCCCGCCGCCTGCTGACGGTTCACGGCGTGGGCTACAAGCTGGTGCTGTGAAAATTCCCGCGGCGTCCCGCCGGTAATCGTCCTCCGGTCGCCCACCGGTTACCGGCGAGCCCGAATTCGGGCGAGACGCCCGATGGCACCTAATTAAGGCCCGGCTAGGTTTCAGCCGCGAAGCGGCGCATGAAAGTAGCCCGGCCTTTCAAGGCCGGGTAACGACAGATAGGACAATAAGTCGCGAAGCGACGGCTGAGGCTGGCTCCATCCCGTCGCTTCGCAACGGGCTCTGGAGTTTGTACGTCTCCCACGGCTTCGGGCGCTGGCACCGCGGAGCGGTGCCAAGAATTATAGCCGGGGGTGAGGGCCGCGGGTTTTGCGGCCCGAACCCCCGGATAAAAGCAAAGGAGAAATGCGCCGCGACAGCGGCGCGAGAAGGAGCTGCCAGCGCGATTCTCCGCGCCCCTGCCGGGGCGCGGTCAATGGTAATGCTGGGTTCCGGGGGTTGCGGGCCGCAAGAACAGCGGCCCTCACCCCCGGCTAGGATTCTCTGCGCCGCTCCGCGGCGCCAAATGTAGAAACTCAAGGTCGAGGCGCAGCCTCGACAAGAGGAAAGAGCAACCAACGGAAAGGCAAAGCCATTCCCCACAGGTCGCCGCTGCGACCGGCAGAGCCACCAACGCACCACCGTTTCGCGAATAATCAGAGCCGAAGTTCATTGTCCTCATTGCATTTTCATGACAAGGGCCAGACAGTTCTCGCGAAAGAAAATTGCAACAATATTGCGCCCTGCCCCGCTTCCCGTGACACATCCGCGTCGCCGAACGGTTACTCTCCGCGCTGAGCCTGGAAATCCCCGGGCGAGCCCGAATACGGGCAAGGAGGACGACGATGAAGCGAGCATCTACATTGGCAATTGCGGTCTTGCTTTGCGCTTTCAGCGCCGGAGTGGTGTTTAGCCAGAGCGGCCACGACCTGTTCCAGCAGGCGCTGGTCAAGGAACGCGCCGACGGAAACCTGGAGGAGGCCATCAAGCTCTACCAGCGGATTGTCCGCGAATTCCCACAGGATCGAGCGTTGTCGGCCAAGGCGCTGGTGCAAATCGGCCAGTGCCACGAGAAGCTGGGCAACGCCGAGGCCCGCAAGGCCTACGAGCGCGTGGTGCGCGAATTTGCCGACCAGGCCGAAGCCGTGAGAGAAGCTCGCTCGCGGCTTGCCGCCATGGGCGCGGGCCCTGGTCAGCCAGACGAACTGGTGACGCGAAAAATCTGGACCGGGAATTTCTATGGCTCGCCCTCGCTCGACGGACGTTTCCTGACTTTCGTGGATTGGACCACCGGCGATCTTGCCCTGCGGGACCTTTCTACCGGTGAAAATCGCCGGATCACAAAGAAGGGCGGGTGGCCTCACACCGGGGAGTTCGCCAGCACTTCCATAATATCGCCCGACGGCAAGCGGGTTGTTTACGAATGGTACCGTAAGGAATCCAAAGAGGTGCGAATCTGCGACCTCGATGGGTCCAACGACCGGATTCTTTATCACGACGACCAGGTGGCATCTGCCGATCCCTATGAGTGGTCGAGAGACAGCAGATACATCTTGGCGTCGTTAAAACGGAAGGATAAAGTCCGCCAGATCGCGCTGATTTCGGTTGCTGACGGTTCCGCGCGGGTCGTGAAGACGCTGGGCTCGCGCGCTGGCGGCAGATTGAGTCTTTCTCCGGACGGACGCTATATCGCTCACAGTTTCTTCCCCAAGGAGGGTCCTTCGCAGAGCGATATCTACCTGCTGGCAGCCGATGGAAGCTGGGAGGCGGTCCTAATCGAGCACCCGGCCGAGGACCAGGTATTCGGGTGGACGCCGGACGGGAAGGGCATCCTGTTTGGCAGGGAGCGCTCGGGGACGTGGGACGCCTGGCTGGTTCCCGTTGCCGACGGCAAAGCCCAGGGTCCGCCGGTGCTGGTAAAGCACAACATCGGATCCATCCATCCCATGGGCTTTACTCAGAGGGGAGCATTCTTCTATGGGTCCTCGACGTCGCTGAGCGATATCTACGTTGCGACCATCGATCCGGCCGCCGGTAAGTTGCTGGCTCCGCCGAAGCCTGCCACCCAGCATTCTGTTTTCACCTACTCGAGCTCGGCTTGGTCGCCCGATGGCCGCTACCTGGCCTACGTCCTGCAAGAGGGGCCAAACCAGCAGCGGAAGTTCGGGATTCGATCTATGGAAACCGGGCAGGAGCGACAATTGCCGGCGAATCTGGCCCGGTTGTTTACCCACCGCTTCCAGTGGTCGCCGGATGGGCGCTCGCTCGCGGTCGCCGGCCACGACCGGAAGAACAACCGCCACGCCATCTACCAGGTTGACGCTCAGACGGGCGAGCTCACACCGCTCGTGGAGAGACGTGGGGAGGAGTACCTGGCCCAGCCCGAGTGGTTCCCGGACGGGAAAGCGATCGTCTATTACCGCAGCCATCCCCAGGCCATCGTGAAACGCGATCTCCAGACCGGAGAGGAGAAGGAAATACTCCCAGAGAAGGAAATGCTCGCCGGAGCAGGATTCTTCTCATGGGACCTCTCGCCCGACAGACGTCAACTGGCCTTCCTGTCAATAACCGGCAAAGATTTGCCGCGGGCATGCGTGCTAAAGGTCGTCTCTGTTGCCGGTGGCGATGCGCGTGAACTGTTCCGTGTCCCGGAGCCGGAATTCCTCTCCGAGGTGGTGTGGACACCCGACGGCCGACACCTGCTGTTCTTCCGCGGCGCCGACCGCAATGAAAAGGTTGCTGTCGCCGACAATCAACTGGACATGACGAAGGAACTGTGGCGAATCCCCGCCGATGGCGGGCAAGCTCAGCGGATCGACTTGCCGGTCAATAAACTTCGTTGGCTGAGCATTCACCCTGATGGGCGACGGATCGCCTTCACGGCGGGCAGCGGAATCACCGAAATCTGGACCCTCGAGAACTTCCTGCCTGCGCCCAAAGCCGCCAAGCAGTGACAAGTGATGAGTGACAAGTGACAAGTGACAGGCAAGCAAGGTTCTTCGCTCGTCACTTGTCACTCTCTATCTAGTCGGCATTCTCTTCGCGGTTTATAATCAGGGCGGAATTCCTGTCTCGCAAGGAGCCCGCCGATGCCCCTCCGGGAGTGGTCGCGATCTGCCCGCCACCCCATGGCTTTGTTCCTGGCGGTGACCCTCGTCCCCGGCATCGTGTTGGGCGGGCTCGGTTGGCGCCTGCTCCGCGCGGACCAGGCGCTGGAGAGCCGGCGCATTCAGGCCCGCCTCGAGACTGCCGCCGAGGCAATTGCCGCGGCGCTGGATCGGCGCCTCGTTGAATACGAGGAGCGGCTGAGCACACTGGCTGCCGGGCCAGATCACCAGGCCAAGACCTCCGCTTCCAAACTCGCCAGCCAGGCCGGTGAGGACGCCCTGGTCGTTGTCTTCGATCGCGACGGGGTGGAAGCTTACCAGGGCGGGCGCCTGCTTTACTATCCATCGCTTCCCGCGGGGAAGGAACCGGCAGAGAGCCTTTTCGCGGCCGGTGAGGCGATGGAACTTCAGCGAAATGATCCGGCGGGGGCGGCCGCGGTTTTCCGAGAACTTGCGCGCTCTCCAAATCCCGGTATCCGGGCGGGCGCGCTGCTCCGCCTGGCACGGAATCTTCGCAAAACCGGAAAGCCCGAGATGGCGCTGGCGGTATACAGCGAGCTGGCGGGATTGGGGACGGCAACCATCCGGGGAATTCCCGCTGAGCTTCTGGCGCGCCAGGCGCGCTGCCGCCTGCTCGAGGAAATGGCGCGTGGTCCGGAAATGAACCGGGAAGCACGGGCGCTTTATTCCGACCTGCAGACTGGCCGTTGGATGCTCCTGCGCACGGCCTACAAGTTTCACTCGGAGGAGGCACGCAGACGGCTCAAACCGGATCCGGGGCTTCAAGGCGAACAGGTCCGGGAGGGGGAGCGGCTGGCACTGGCCGAAGGGGTGGAGTGGCTGTGGGACGAGTGGCAGGGTCTGCGAAAGGGCGAGGGCGAGCCGTCCGGGCGGCGAGGTCTCTGGCTGGCCGGCCGCTTCGTGTCGCTGCTTTGGCGGAGCCAATCGGATCGCATGGCCGCCCTGGTGATGGGGCCACGCTTCGTGGAGGGCCAGGGGCTCGAGCGAATCCAACCCCTGGCCCTGCGTCACGGCGTGGGAGTGACGTTAAGCGATGCCGAAGGGCACGCTGTTGGCACGCCGATGCGGGGCGCTCGAAGCCAACAGGTTGTGCGCAGCCCCGCCGAAACGCGCCTGCCGTGGACGCTGCGCGTGGCCAGCCTGGACCCGGTGGCCGACGTTGCCGATATTGCCGCTCGCCGCCGAATCCTGCTGGCCGGTTTCGCCGTCATGGCCATGGTCATCCTGGCGGGCGCCTACTTTATGGCCCGCGCCATGAGCCGGGAGTTGGAGGCGGCCCGTTTGAAGTCCGACTTCGTAGCGGCCGTCTCGCACGAGTTCCGCACGCCGCTGGCAGCAATGTGCCAGATTGCGGAATTGTTTGCGGATGAGCGCGTCCCGGAGGCAGAGCAACGGCGCCAATATTACGGTTTGCTGGTCCGCGAAACACGCCGCCTCAGGCGGCTGGTGGAGAACCTGCTCGACTTCGCGCGCATGGAGGGCGGCGCCAAGGAATATCGTCTGGAGGCGCTGGATGCCGCCGCCTTGGTCCAAGATGTCGTTTCGGAATTTCAGGAAGAGGCCGCGGCGCGTGGGTATGGCATTGAGCTAAGCATCGCGGACGCTGGTATGATCGTGCAGGCCGACGGGGAGGCCCTGCGCCGCGCTTTATGGAACCTGCTCGACAATGCCGTGAAGTACTCCCCGGATTGCCGCACCGTATGGGTGGAAGTGGCGCGGGAGAACAACCAGTGCAGGATTCTGGTTCGCGACCGGGGGCTCGGCGTTTCCGCTGAGGAACAGAAGCGCATTTTCGAGAAATTCGCCCGAGGCGCCGGCTCGAAGACGGCGGCGGTCAAGGGCACCGGCATCGGCTTGTCGATGGTCGATCACATTGTTCGGGCCCACCGGGGAAAAGTCAGGGTGCAGAGCGAACTGGGACGCGGCAGCGCATTTGTGATCTTGCTGCCGTCCGGCTAGAAGCTGTCAGCTATCAGCCGTCAGCTTTCAGCCAAAGCCCGGGCTGTTTGGCTGAGAGCTGATAGCTGAAAACTGACAGCTTTCCGACAGGAGGGACTGTGGCGCGCATCCTGGTAGTAGAGGACGAACCGGCCCTCTCGATCTGTCTGGCCAACGATCTGAAGCTCGAAGGCTACGAAGTCGAAGTGGCCGGAGATGGCGAAACGGCGATCGAGAAAGGCCGGCAGCCGAAGTTCGACCTGATCCTGCTCGATGTCATGCTGCCGCGCAAGGACGGTTTCGAGGTCTGCCGCGAACTGCGCCGGGCGGGAGTTCGCACGCCCATCATCCTACTGACGGCCAGAACGCAGGAAGCGGAGAAAGTGCTGGGCCTTGAACTGGGCGCCGACGACTATGTCACCAAGCCTTTCAGCCCGCGCGAGCTGCGGGCCCGCATCAAGGCCGCGCTGCGCCGCACGGCCGCGGTTGTGCCGCGGACTTACCAGTTCGGCGATGTAGAAGTGGATTTTCAACGGTGCCAACTGCGCCGCCGCGGCAAGGCGGTGGAAGTGACGCCCTTGGAATTGAAACTTCTGGAGGCTTTCGTGTGCTCGCGCGGCCGCACCCTGACGCGCGCACAACTCCTGGACCAGGTCTGGGGGCCGGGCACGTTCATCACCGATCGCGTAGTGGACAACCACATCACCCGGCTGCGGCAAAAGATTGAAGCGCCGCCCGGCGAGCCTCGCTACCTGGTGAGCGTCCGGGGCATTGGGGATCGCTTCGACGGCTGATGAGTCGGCCTCCGCTCGCTGTTACACAAACGGTACGGAATTGACACAATCCCGCGCTCGGCCCGATACAGGCGGCTGGTACGGTGGTGGCGAACAAAAGGAGGTTGCGTATGACCAACCAAAAGCGCCTCACCACAATTCTTATTGCTTCTCTTTTGGCTCTGTTCGCGGCGAGCCTGCCGGGAGTCAACCAAAAGAACGATCAAGCCGAGATGCTGCTCCAGCGCGCCCAGCAGAAAGAGCTGGTCGACGGCCAACCGGAAGCAGCTATCCAGATTTACAAGGACGTCCTGTCGCGCTACCCGAAAAACCGCAGCGCAGTTGCCAAAGCGCTGGTGGCCATGGGCCAGTGCTACGAAAAACTGGGCGAAACCCAAGCGCAAGAAGCGCGCAAGGCGTACGAAAGGGTAGTGCGTGAATACGCCGATCAACCCGAGCTGGCGGCGCAGGCCCGCACCCGGCTGGCGGCCCTGGGACAGCAACCGCCCACAGTCACGGCTCGCCAGGTCTGGGCCGGGCCTGGCGTGAATACCTCTGGCCAGCCCTCCCGCGACGGCGCCTATCTGACTTTCCGGGATTCGG
>JAPKYU010000140.1 GCA_026394175.1 Acidobacteriota bacterium
GGACCGCCGCGGCTTCCCCGGTCTTCATCGGCGCGGCGGCGGATATGGATCGGCCCATTACTCTTCTCCTCTACCTGTCTGAGTTGCGGATTGCGGATTTCGGATCTCAAACGCGCGCATGCCTGAAATCCGCAATCCGCAATCCGAAATCCGAAATTCAGCAAGATGCCTAGGCCACACGTCAGTTCTGTTTTAACGATTCGGTCAACTCGCCGAATTCTTCGTGAAACTCGTCCTGGTTCTTGGTCGCCATCCCGGCCACCAAACACGAGGCGCCGGCGCCGGCCTGCGGCAGTTCGATCGCCCAGTACTGGCGGTGGGAGAAGGCGAACGCCCAGATGAGGCCGAAGGCCAGGATGGTGCTGCCCAGCCAGACCAGCCATTGGCCCGGCTGGCGGCTCACCTGCAACCCGGTAAAGTACCCGAGTTCGATGTCTTCAGCCGAAAACTCAAACCGCACCGGCAGCTTCTGACTGTTGCTGAACTGCGGGTAGTTGGCGAACACCCACACCGGGATGGTCTCCCGGCCCCGGGTGACGGCCAGCTTCATGGCCGGGTTGTTCAGTTCCTCGGAGCGCGAGGCGATCTCCGACCCGTTGATGACGAAGTCCGGGAAAAAGGCCGTCACCCGCACCCGCAGGCCATACTCCGGGATTTCGCTTTCGCCCTGCGCGCTGACCAGGACCGAAGTGGCCGGCCCGGCAGCGGTCTTTCCCGGCGCGGCGGCGATGTTGCCGTGCGGGGAATTGCCCGCGCCCGTTTCCTCCCTGCTTTTCGGCAGCACCGACAGGCGCGCCGCCTGCATCTCGCCCGAGCGCCCGTAACTGGACTGGAAGAAGCGCAGGCCGCGGTGCACCAGCGGGCTGTTCACCTCCATCTCTTTCCGCGCCACCTCGCGGCCGTCCTCGACCACGGCCAGCTTGCTCCAGTAGCGCTTGGGGCTGCCGTCCGGGTACTGCTCCATACCGGCGGCGTCGCAGCGGACGGCGAACGGCAGTCGCACCGGGTCGTCGGTCAGCATGCGCAGCGCGGTCGATTTCTGCTCGCCCTGCCCCAGGCGCATGAAGGCCCGGTAGCCGAACAGGCTGTCGATCACGCCGCCCGACAAAATGACCAGCAGGCTGAGGTGCACGAAATAGGGCGCCAGGCGGGCGTAACGCTGGCGGTCGGCCATCAGGCCGGCGCGGCCATCGGCTGCCGGCACCGTGCGCACGCCGTAGTGACGCCGGCGCAGCGCGTCGGCCACCTGCTCAACGCCGGCGGGCACCGTCGCGTGGTCCGGCATGGCCCGCATCAGCGTTTCATCCGGCGGGCGGTGGCGGCGAATCTCCCGCCACACCACCGGGAAGCGCATGATCGAGGCCGCCGCGATGTTGACCATCAGCAGCGCCAGCAGCGCCGTGAACCACCGGGTGTGGAACAGGTCCAGCAGCCCCAGCGCTTCATAAACCTTCAGCTTCGATGGGGAGTAAACCTTTTCGATCTGCCCGGGATCCGCCATCGGCTTCTGTAGGATGACGGTGCCGGCCACCACGGCCAGCGCGATCAGAGCCAGCAGGATGATCCCCAACTTCATCGAGCCGATGCGGCGCAGCCATTTGCTCTTCACACCCGTCATAGAAAAACCCAGATCAGTAAGGGAGCAAACTGTCCACCATTGCTTCCCATAATAGTATCAGTAACTTACGCAATCAGGCAAGCGGCATCTGGGGCAAAAGGCGCAGCCCGCTTCGGGTTTGTTCACCACCAGGGCACCAAGTCCTTGGTGTCTTGGTGCCTTGGTGGTTAGAATGGGCGGATCGCCATGAGAAAACTTCTATTCGTATCCGTCGTAATCACCTTGGCTCTCTCTGCTCACGCCCAGTTCGCCTTTCGTGAAGTGGGCGGCGCCGGTCTCGAGCTGACCGAAAGCGGCAAGCCAGTGTACGTTTACAACTACGGCGGCATCCTGAAACCGGGCTTCCCCGACACGATGCGGCGCTGCTGCTACCTGCATCCCGTCTACCTGCCCGATGGCACGCTGATCACCGACGATTTCAACCCCGACCACGCGCACCATCGCGGCATTTCCTGGATGTGGCCGGTGGTGATCGTCGATGGGCAGACCTACGACGTGTGGACCGTGCAGGGGATGAAACAGAAATTTGTCCGCTGGACGGCGCGCAAGGCCGGCGCCGATTCTGCCCTGCTCGCCGTGGAGAACGGCTGGTTCATCGGCGACCGCCAGGTGATGAAGGAGAACGTGGAGATCCGCGCCGGCCGCGCCGGGGACGGCAAGCGCATCCTGGATTTCGTGCTGCGCTTCGAGCCCACGGCCGAGCCGGTGGAAATCGCCGGGACGCCCGATCAAAACAAAGGCTTCGGCGGGTTCTGCTTCCGCTTCGCCCCGCGCGACGGCGGGCAGAAGGGCACCGTGATCCGCACCGAGCAGGGCGTGGCCGCCAAGGACGGGGTGAACGAGCCGCATCCCTGGGCGCAGGTCGATGGCACGTTCCAGGGCAAGCCGGGCGGCGGCCGCATCGACGACGATCCATCCAACCCCGGTTACCCCAACAACGGCTGGCTGATGCGTTACGGCTTCGGTTTCCTGAACGTCTCCTATCCCGGCCTGAAGCACATCACGCTGACGCGCGGCCAGCCTCTGGCGCTGAAGTACCGCGTCACGCTCTTTTCCGGCAAGATGTAGGGCCGACCGCGCGGGGTTATGGGCTAGGGGCACGCGACGCACGCGCGCCCCTTCGCGGATCAGAAATCGACGTGGAGACCCAATTGAATCACGCGCGGCATGTTGAACTGGCTGCCGATCACGCCGAACGTAGCCGGCGCTTGTAGGTTGACGGCCGGATCGTCGAACATAATGTGATTGAAGATGTTGAAGAACTGGGCGGTAAAGGTCGTCGAGACGCGCTCGGTGAATTTGATTTTGCGCACCACGCTCAGGTCCAGGTTCCAACGGCTCTGGCCACGCAACTGGCCGCCGAAGCTGGTGGTGTCCTGGCTGACCAGGATCCGGCGGAACGAGTTATACACCGCGACTGGGTCGGCGAACAGATTCAAGCCGGTGCCGCCTGTGCCCGGATTCCCCGATGTGGCCACCTGAGTCGCCGTGTCGCCGGCGACGCCGGAATGCACGCTGTGGCCGAACGCGCCCTTTTTTATCAGAATCGCCGAGGAACCGCTGCTGTTCGTACCTTGCCCGAACTCCTGGCCTGACCCATCCTGCACGTTGCGTGGAAGCCCGCTGTAGGCGCTGAAAATCGGCGCCACCGACCAGCCTCCAATGATCTGGTTCACGACCTTGTTGCCATGGTGCCCCAATGGCAGATCGTACTGCCCCAGCAGGTTGAATACGAATCTGCGGTCGAAGATCGAAGTCGCGTAGTCATAATGCAGGTTGTAGGCATTGGTGGCGGCGGTGTCTTGATCCTGGTTCAAGCCGGAGGCGTCGAGCGAATGCCCATAGGTAAAGTTGGCATCCAGCGACAGGCCCTTCCAGTTGCGCGTGCGGTAGGAAACAAAGCCGGCATTGTAGTTGGACCAGCCCTGGTTGGTCCAGAAAAAGAAGGTGGTCACCTGGTTGGTAGCCGCAGTCGCCGGACCGGAGACGAGGGAGGGCTGCACGCCGTTCCAAAGCGTGCGGACGCTCTGCGTCAGGAAGGAGCCGCTGTAGCTGGCCACGACGCCGGCGGTGCAACTGGCGTTTGGCGCCCTGCAAAACGAGCTTCCAGTTAGCGCGGACTCGAAGAACGGTTGCGGCGTGATGGCGCCGCCCGCGCGGATCTGGGCCGCAAGGCTGTCGAAGGCCTGCGCGAAACTCTGGCCGCCGGAAACCATGAAGAACGGCACCTGGTTCAAATCAATCGGCGAGTAGAGCGCAGAAGCCGTCCGGCGGACGTAACCAATTTCGAGGACAGATTTGCCGGGCATCTCGCGTTGGATCGTGAAATTCCAGGAATTATTCGGCCCGGGCCGGTAGGTCGGATCGATGTTATAGGTCGTCGAAGCGAAGGGCTGATTGGTGCCGGGCACGGTGCCGGGGATCAATGGAACAGGCGCGGTCGGCGACAACGCCGGAAGGCCAATGCTGCTGCCGTCAATGCCGATTCGAAAAGCGGTGGCCGGGTTGGCGGCGGAACTGCCCAGGCACTGGCCCGAGATAGATGGCCCCAGGCACGCCTGGGTTTGTCCAAAGCCCAGGGCCTGCAGAGGATTGATCGCTTTCTGCACGCCATTGAGCCGGTCATACAGCCGCGAATAACCGCCGCGAATGACCGTCTTGCCGCTGCCGAACAGCGTTCCCAGCAACCCGCCGCTGAGTTTCGGGTTCCAGGCCACGGCGATGCGGGGAGCGAAGTTGTTGTAGATGGGATCGTAGGGATAGCTGCGCCCCGCGAACTTGATGGGAGCGAATCCGACCAGCGGATTGTAGACCTGGCCATTGAGCGCCGCCTGTTGCCGCTGCTGGAGATAAGCGACCGGATCAATGATTTGGTTATTTGCCCCGAGCGCGATGACCTGTTTACCCGTCGCTTCCTGCGCCGGCAGATCGAGCGTCCAGTTCAAGCCGTAGGTGACGGTCAGCGTGGGAAGAATGTGCCAGGAATCGGTGGCGTAAAGGCCGGTGGTGCTGTAAGTAACGTTGTTCGAGAGCGGTGTGCCGGGGGGGTTGGCGGACAGGTCGCTGGCGCGACTGCCGACGATGTACGCCTGATCCACCATGCCGAGGACTTCCGCATAAAAGTTGTTCCAGTTGGTCGTCTGGCTGGAAGGCAGGCAGTTCCGGGTGAGCGTACCGGTGCAGGTCGGCGGTCTGTAAGTAGCAGGGATGTTGATACCGCTCCCCACGTTAATGTTGTAGAGGGGCACGGTGAGCGTCGATTGGCCGTCGTCGCGAGAGAAGACCACGTTGGTACGATCAAGCGTGCCGCCGAAGCGCAACAGGTGCGTGCCTTTCTGCCAGGAAAGATTCTCGCGGAGGCTCGGGCTGTGGCTCTGCCAGGTCCGCTGGCGCGTGGAGTTAACGCGAACATTCACCGGGATGAGCGCAGTGTCGGCGTTGCCGCCGATGGCCAGCGCGGCGGCCGTGCCGGGCACCTGCGGAGTGGCGCCGGCCGTGGCCCAGTGCCACCAGTCGCGCAGGTAGCTGAAGTTCAGTTCGTTAGTGAGGCGGGGCGTGATGACACCGGTGAGACCCAGCACCACATAGCGCGGCTCGCGCGGAATCGAGGCCGTGGAAGCAATCTGACCCTTGGTGTGTCCCGGAAGCAGCCCGCCAATATCGGTCTGGCGGTTAACCGCAGCCGTCTCGGTGAAATAGCGGTAGCTGCCGGTGAGCTGCCAGTTGGCCCCGAACGAGTGGTCAAGGCGAATCACACCGAAGTTGCTGCTGACCGGCAATGGGACCGGGCCGGTGAAGCCGATGGTGTTGAGTCCGTCCCCCAGGCTGGAGTTGTTGCCGGCGGGCTCGTACTTGTTCCACAGCGTTTTGATCAACGGATTCAGGCCCAGCCCGCGCGGGTCGCAAAGGGAGGCCCCATTCGTGCCGCACAGCGAGGCGTTCGCCAAATCGTAGGACACGATATTCCCGGAAGCATCGCGGAATCGAAGGACTCCCTGGCGCATCGTATCCGACGGCACCATGCGATCGACCGTCGATGTGCTCAGCATGCGCCGGCCCTCGTAGTTCATGTAGAAGAACGTCTTGGCTTTCTCCGGCAGCCGCGGGATGTAGCCGCCCAAGCTGCCGCCGAAGCGGTTGTCCCTGCTTTCCGGCCGCGCCTGCCCGGTTCGGTTGAGAACCCAACCGTTCGCATTCACGTTGTCATTCTGCAGGTATTCGTACAACGAGGCGTGGACCTGGCTGCTGCCGCGCTTGGTCACCAGAACCGTCTCGCTGCCGGAGGAGCCGGTGAAGCTGGCGGTCGGATTCGTGGTTGCGACGCGGAACTCCTGAATGCTCTCCACCGGAGTGGGAATGGGAGCTTCCGGCCCACCCATGTAATTGGTGTAGTAGTCGGAGTTCCCGGAGACGCTACTGGTGACGCTGCCGCCATCCAGCACGATGGAATTCTGGTCGCTGTGCGCCCCAGCCACCTGGCCGCCGTAATAACTGCTCTGGTTGGCACCCTGTTGCGGCATGGAGGTGGCCTGCAGGGTGAGCAGGCTGGTGACGTTGCGCTGTAAGGTCGGAAGCAGCAACAGGGTGTTGCCTCCGAGGGTGGAGCCCACCGTGGCGTCCATGGTCTGCAAGTCCGCACCCGTCGCCGTCACTTCTATGGTTTGGCGGGTTTCGCCCAGCGGCAATTGCAGGTTGATGGCGTACGATTTCGTCACCTCCACCACAATCGACGGTATTCGCGCCTGCTGGAAACCGGCGGCGGTGGCCCTCACCCCATAGGTCCCTGGCGGCACGCCGACGAACACGTAGCGGCCAACCGCATTGGTGGTGACGGTGCGGACGGCTTTGGTTGCGGCGTCTTCCAGGTCTACGGTTGCCCCAGGCACGACCGCGCCCGTGGGATCGGTGACCAGCCCGAGCACCGTGCCCGTGCCGGCTGTTTGCGCCCACACGGTTGCCCACAGTGTCGACGCTAAAAGCATTGCGAACAGAAGCCTGCGAATCACGACGCGCATTTCTCACTCCTCCCTCTTCCTCACCGGTTGCCGCTTAAGCCGGAAAAAAAGACACAGAGACACCCCTACACGGCATCCCTATCGTCATCGTTCACACCTGCATTAGGCGCCCCCTCAGCTAACCGGTTTGGGATTTCGGGTTGTGTGAGTCTCATATATACCCCGTTGCCTCCCCTGTCAAGGCCCATGCCAGCCGGGTAGTGGGTCAGTTTGAAAAAATCAGCGGTTTCGGAGGCGTGACTACCACTGCACGCCTTCCGCTCCTTAAACGCCCGCTCCCAATTTTACCGACCAAACCCAAGCCAAAGGTGTATCCTCCTAAAGCCATGACGATCGCCTTAGCTTTCTTTTCCCAGAATGGCATCGTGATGGCTGCGGACAGCCTGTATTCCTCCACGATCCGCGAATATGGCCCGAAGATTTTTCCTCACGATCTTGGCTGCTGCGAAACGCTCTTCACTGGCACGACGCTCGACAGGGGCGTCATGCGCTCGGCGGTGGACACGTTCACGACCGCTATTTCCGGCCAGCGTGCTCAACTTGACGCACTGGAACCCGTCCCTCGCCTGGATGCCATTCAAGGGATCATTCGAGAAACAAATCTCATGTTGTCCCAGGCTCTCGCTGCCAGTCAGTCGCCTGCTCTACAGGATACCCAACTGTTGATTGGCATTATGGCGAGGCAGGGTAGGCAAAGCGCTTGGCGACTGCTACGCACCGGGAACGCGGCCGTCGAAGAAATCAGCCGCTACGAATGTGTCGGAGCTGGCCGCGATCTCGCGCATTATCTGTGCGACATGCTTTATCCAGATGCGTGCCATTCAATAGCGCTTCTCCGCATCCTCGGCTTGTACACGATAAACGAGGCAAAGAAGATCGTAGAGGGATGCGGCGGCGATACGTACGTCCTAACGCTCTGCAAGAGCAAGAGAAAGCCAGAGAGGAAAGTAACGGGATACTGGGACGGCGACAAGATAGCTGATCCGGTCGTCAGGGCTTTGCGCTTGGCGCTGCTCATAAGCCGCGACGACAGCCTCACGGATGAGGAGTTTGAGGAAAGACTCGGTGGATTTGCAAACGGGCTTCGTTTTCTGCGGTCAGAATCCCTCAGAAAGGAGTGGCCCAAAGAGGTCAAAGATTGGCTTGACGCCCACGACCACCGGCTTTGGTGACGCGCTACTTTGACGTTCCATCCAGCAGGGCCACGACTTCCG
Organism: Acidobacteriota bacterium; assembly: GCA_026394175.1. GTDB lineage: Bacteria > Acidobacteriota > Terriglobia > JAJPHL01 > JAPKYU01 > JAPKYU01. Next base: position 7,848 of record JAPKYU010000140.1, read on the forward strand.
AAACCTCCCACACATGATCCGCAACTCCCGCCTCCATTGCTGGCGTTACCCGAAGTGTCTGATGGATTCGGCAGAAGTTGTAGTGCATGTAGTGAAGGGCGACCGCAGCGGCGTGGTTCTCGATTGTCCTTGAGAAGGCGTTCGTCAGGCGCGTGAACCGCCGCATGCACATCCGCAGCGCTCAAGCACAAAAGTCAACCACAAAATGAAGGTTGGAAAAAAAAATTTCGCGGTGTAGAATTGGAGCGATAAAACAGGCTTGCGCCTGAATGATTTTGGCGCAAGAAGATTCAGTTTCTTCGGCGGGTTGCGTAGCGAGCTTTGCGCGGTGATAGCGCACCGCAAAAAGCATGCCGCTGCGGGCCGGGTTGGTGTGCGTCCCCGACCAGAATCGAGGATGCCACACTTGCCACTCAACGGTCAAGAGGAAATTCGGTGGTTCTCTCTCCGGCGCCTGTTTACGGGTGACCACCTTAAGGGGCGGCTTGTGATAACGCTTCGGGTGTATTTGGATGAGAGTGAAGGTGACACCGCCTTTGTGGCGTCAGGTTGGGCCTGTCGTGCGGAACGATGGGACGACATCTCCGCAGCGTGGCAGAAGGCTTTAGATTCCGATCCTGCGATTCCGTACTTCAAATTGCATGATGCCATGGCCCTGGAGGGGCCTTTCGCTGGCTGGTCAGAAAAAAAGCGCGATGCGAAGGTGATACGGCTCGCGCAGAGTTTACCTCACGAGGATAGATTCTTTGGAACCGGTTGCCACGTGGCCCGTTCCGATTTTGCGGCGATCAAAAATCGCATGCGCCAAATCTACGCTTCGCCCTACTACTTTTGCGTAGCCACGGCCATGATATACGCAGCAGACCCGAACAGCACCGCTCAAATAGTGGGCGTAGACAAGATTGATTTTGTTCTCGACCGCAGCAATGCTGCTATGCGTATGTGTCGGCTCTTTTACGCCGAGATCAAACCCCTCTTTCCGAGACTTGGGGAGTGCATCCACTTGGATGATAAGGAAACACCTGCACTTCAGGCGGCTGATCTGAACGTGGGATTGGTTCGCCAACAATATGAACCGAATGGGCGCACCTTGCCGGGAGCCTATGCGCTGAATGGGATATTTTCTGGCCCGCTTGAGTTGAACCCTAAAGTGCTCGAACACATCATTACACTTCCCCTGTTTAAGCGCTTTCCGCAGAATCGAGCGATTACCGCTTCTTCCCCCACCGCGCCTTAGCCGCCTTGGCCGCGATTTGCGACCGCTTGCGCGGTGTCAGCTTGGCTGCGCGGGCTGCGCCGCCCTTCAAGCCACCGAGTCGGCCGAGAATGACGGCGGCGGGGTTCTTGGTTGGCTGCTCAGGCTGGAGCGGCTGAACCAGGCCGGTCGATTCCAGCATGATCTGATGGGCGAGTTGATTGAAGTCGCGTGGGCGTCTGTTTGAGCGGTCAGGCATGATGCTGCCAGTATGACAAACGGGGCGGGCGAGTCAAGAGCCATGAATTTCAAACTGACCCACTACCGCCAGCCGGGCCACCTGCCCCTTTTCTCGCCTTTCGGGCGCCCCACCACCTCTGTTCTGCGCGTCTCCGTCGGCAGCCCGTTCCGGCAAGACGTTGCTACCCATCTGTGCCAGGTGACGTAAAGTCCGTGGACTCGCACTCCTCATTCGGCCCACAATCGGCGCGTCCATCGTGATGCATAAACAAGCGGAACGTGCGAAGCAGCGATTCGGCAAAAGACTCCGACAACTGAGGCTAGCCGCTGGCTTGTCCCAGGAAGCTCTCGCCGATGAAGCGGGCCTGGATCGCACGTACGTTAGCAGTTGCGAGAGGGGCCATCGCAACATCAGCCTTGAGAACATTTGCCGGCTGGCCGTTGCGTTGGGAGTCCAGACGGAGGAACTCCTCAAAGGTGTCTGATTCCGTCAGAGCCGCCCGAGCGAGGAAGGCGAACGATTTGGAGTTCGCCGCTTGCACACCGGAGGCCGTTGATCCGGAGGGGTTCAACCCGAAGGCCGCAATTCCCTATGGCTGCAAGGCAGAGCACATTCACCGGGCCATGTGCGAGTTCGTGGACTTCCTCGCCTTCATCAACCAGCAACTGCACAGCAAACGAATCTCGCGGATTGAAACCATGCTGATGCCGGCGAATTTCAGCAGCATGGTAGGCGAGTTCATGAATGCCAGCATTCCGAAATACTGCAAAACGCTTGTGAAGAACCGCTACCACAACGGCCATCCCGACTTGATTCCCGCCGGGAAGTTTCCGAACGATGCCGCGCAGCATGCCGGCGAAGGAATTGAAATCAAGGGATCGCGCTACATGCGCGGATGGCAAGGCCACAACCCGGAAGACACCTGGCTCATGGTCTTTGTTTTTGACAGCGGGCGGCCGGCAGATCAGGGAAAGGGCATCGCTCCGAAGCCGTTCAAGTTTCTCGCCGTGGCGGGAGCCCGACTCACGAAAAAGGACTGGCTTTTTGCAGGCCGCTCCGAGACAAGCCGGAGAACGATAACGGCGAGCGTCACCCGCACCGGATACGACAAGATGATGGCGAACTGGATTTACAAGGCTCCGCTTTCAGGGAATGAAGAGGCCTAGTTGATCTCTTTCGATGCTCAGGCTGGCAAATTTGGCAACCGCCTTTTTCGCCATTTCGTAATACTCGACATTGCGCTCAACCCCGATACAGGGTACATGCACGGCTTC
>JAPKYU010000578.1 GCA_026394175.1 Acidobacteriota bacterium
TGGCCAAGCTGCTGCCGGCCAAGGGGCGGGCGGAGCGGGCGGCCGTTCCCGAGGCGGCCACCGCGGCCACGCTAGAGGAGCTGACCAGCCCCGGGGTGGCCATCGGCACGGCGGCTTACATGTCGCCCGAGCAGGTGCGGGGAGGGAAGTTGGACGCCCGCACCGATCTGTTCTCCTTCGGCGTGGTCCTCTACGAAATGGTTACGGGGAAGCAGGCGTTCTCCGGCGCCACCACCGGCGTCGTCTTTGACGCGGTGTTGAACCGCGCCCCGGCCCCGCCCGCGCGCTTGAATCCTGACGTTCCACCGCGCCTCGAAGAGGTGCTCAACAAGGCATTGGAAAAAGATCGCAAGCTGCGGTATCAAAACGCCTCCGACCTCCGCGCCGATCTGCAGCGCCTGAAGCGGGACAGCGAATCGGATGTGAGTGGTGACCGCAGCCCGGTCCTTGCCATCACGAAACGAAGATCCTTTGCCGCAATGCTCTTGATCGCGCTGGGCTCGCTTCTGCTGGCAGCCATGAGCGTGGGTCTCTACCTGTACCTGGGGCGCGGCGGGGCGATCGATTCGGTAGCAGTTTTACCCTTCGTCAACGCGAGCGGGAATCCGGATACCGAGTACGTCAGCGACGGTGTAACCGAGAACCTCATAAACAGCCTCTCGCAGTTGCCCAATTTGCGAGTCGTTGCCCGGAGTTCGGTCTTCCGCTACAAAGGACGGGAGGCGGATCCACAAAAGGCCGGCAGCGAACTCAAGGTACGAGCCGTGCTGACCGGCAGGGTGGTTCAGCGCGGCGAAAGCCTTTCCATAAGCGCCGAGTTGGTGGACGTTCGCGACAACAGCCAGGTTTGGGGTCAACAATATCAGCGGAAGATGTCCGACATCCTCTCGATCCAGGAGGATATCGCCAGGGAAATATCGGAGAAGCTGCGGGTGAAGTTGAGCCGCGACGAGGAGAAGCTCGTCACCAAGCGATATACCGAGAACACGGATGCCTACAACGTCTACCTGCAGGGGCGGTATTACTGGAACAAACGGACGGGAGAGGGATTGCAGAAAGCCATCGAGCACTTCCAGCACGCTATCCAGAAAGATCCCGGATTCGCCCGCGCCTACGCCGGCCTGGCCGATTCCTACAACCTGATTAATCTCTATGGAGACGTTGCGCCGGCGGATTCCTTTCCAAAGGCGGAAGCAGCGGCAAGAAAGGCCCTGGAACTGGACGGCCAGCTTGCCGAGGCGCATACCTCACTCGGCTATGCTCTCTCCTACTACGATTGGGACTGGAAAGGCGCGGAAAAAGAATTTTTGGCAGCCATTCGGCTCAATCCCAATTACGCCACCGCCCATCACTGGTACGCTCTCCACTTGACGACTGTCGGCCGGTCCAACGAAGCGATCACACAGGCGGAACGAGCGTTGGAGCTGGATCCTCTTTCGTTGATCATTAACAGAGACCTGGGCAGGGTCTATCAACACGCGCGCCAGTACGACCGCGCCATCTCACAGTATCGAAAGACGCTCGAACTGGAGCCGAATTTTCCAGGTGTGCATCATCGCCTTGGGCTCGTTTACCTGGGGAAGTTGATGTTCGACGAGGCGGTCCGGCAGTTCGGCCAAGAATCGTTTACCGGCATACAAGATTGGGACAACCAGGCCTCGATCGCTTATGCGCAGATGGGCCTCGGCAACAAGAGCGAGGCAGCGAAGATCGTCGAAAAGTTGAAGCGGTCGTCCGAACGGCAATACGTACCGGCCTATGTTCTCGCGGTTGCCTGCACGGGCTTGGGAGAGACAGACAAGGCAATCAAGTGGCTGGAAAAGGCTTTCGCGGAACGCTCACGCTCGTTGGTCGGCATCAAGGTGGACTTTCGGCTCGACCCGCTTCGCTCTGATCCGCGCTTCCAGGACCTCCTGAAGCGCATGAAGCTGGCCGACTAAAGCCAGCACTTTCGGCCATGCGGCATGGCGGTGCTCGTGGCTCCACAATTCAGGGAAGCTTGCATGATCGGCCAGACCATTTCCCATTACCGCGTCCTCGAAAAGCTTGGGGGCGGCGGGATGGGTGTAGTCTACAAGGCCGAGGACAGCAAGCTCGGCCGACAGGTGGCGTTGAAGTTCCTGCCCGAAGAGCTTTCCCGCGATAAGCACGCACTCGAACGCTTCCAGCGCGAAGCCCGCGCCGCCTCGGCGCTGAACCATCCCAACATCTGCACCATTTACGACATCGACGAAGCCGACGGCCGGCACTTCATCGCCATGGAGTTGCTGGAAGGCAAGACGCTGAAGCACCGCATCGCCGGCCGGCCGCTGCCGACCGATGAGTTGCTGGGGTTGGGTATCGAGATCGCCGACGCGCTGGATGCAGCGCACAAGAAGGGCATCATCCATCGCGACATCAAGCCGGCGAACATTTTTGTGACCGAGCGCGGCCAGGCGAAAATCCTGGACTTCGGACTGGCCAAGATCGGCGCGCCACAGGCAACCGCCGCGGCCGGAGCGTCCGAAGGGGCGACCGTCAGCAGCCTGGAAGAGGCGCTGACGACTCCGGGCGCCACGGTCGGCACCATCGCCTACATGTCGCCCGAGCAGGTTCGCGGACAGGAACTGGACACGCGCACGGACCTGTTCTCGCTGGGCGCGGTTTTGTACGAGATGGCGACCGGACGGCAGGCTTTTTCGGGTCTGACCACCGGGGTCATCCACGAAGCGATTTTGAACCGCTCGCCGGTTTCCGCCGTCCGCCTGAATTTCGATATTCCACCCCGGCTGGAAGAGGTCATCAGCAAAGCGCTGGAGAAGGACCGCACGCTGCGTTACCAGACCGCCTCGGAGGTGCGCGTGGATCTGAAGCGGCTGCGCCGCGACAGCGAATCGGATGGCTCGCGCGTTGCCGTTGGCGCGGCCACAGAAGCGCCGCAGGGGCACAGGCGGCGCTGGGCGCTGGTCGCGGCGGCGGGCGGCTTGGCCGTGCTGCTGGTGGCGCTGGCCGGGCTGAACGCCGGCAGGCTGCGCGAAAAGCTCTTCGGGCGAGGCGGCCCGCCGCGCATCGAATCCATCGCCGTGCTCCCGCTCGCCAACCTCTCCCGCGATCCCGAGCAGGAATACTTCGCCGACGGCATCACCGAGGAATTGATCGCCGAGCTTTCCCAGATCAAGGCGCTGACCGTGATTTCGCGCACTTCGGTGATGCGCTACAAAGAAGCGAAGAAGTCGGTGCCGGAGATTGCCCGCGAGCTGAAGGTGGACGCCGTGGTGGAAGGCTCCGTGCAGCGCTCGGGCAACCGCGTGCGCATCACCGCCCAGTTGATCCACGCCGCCAGCGACCGGCACTTGTGGGCCAGGAGCTACGAGCGCGACTTGAAGGACGTGCTGGCCTTGCAGGACGAAATCGCGCGCGCCATCGCCGCGGAAATCAACATCAAGGTCACCGCCCAGGAGCAGGCGCGCCTGAGCCGCCGCCCCGTAAACCAGGAAGCTTACGAGGCCTTCCTTCGGGGGCGGCATGCCGCGCGGGATTCGGGCCGGGCGGGGCTTTTGAAGGGCATCGAATACTTCGAAGAAGCGGTCCAAAAGGACCCGGGCTTCGCCCTGCCTTGGGCCGAGTTGTCACATGCCGACAACATGCTGTCTTTCCTGGAGGGTCTCCCCCTCAGCGGCCGGGCCCGGACCACGATGAACAAGGCTCTCGAGCTGGACCCCAAGCTGGGCGAGGCGCAGTTGCTGGTGGGTGACACCAAGTTCTACTGGGAATGGGATTGGCTCGGAGGCCTGGCGGCATTCCGCCACGCCGTCGAACTTGACCCCGGCTCGGCGGAAGCCCGAGCGCATTATGGTATTGCTCTCTACTGGATGGGCCGCTACCAGGAGGCCTTGCCGGAGTTCGAGCGCGCCCATCAGTTGGATCCCCTCGTTTACATGAACGCCGGGCCCGTGGGCGCCATCCTGCGCAAGACGGGGCAACAACTGCGGGCCGTCGAGCATTTTAAGAAAGTTATCGAATTGGAGCCGAACCGCGCCGGATATTACAGGGGCCTCGCCTCCGTGTATGAGGACTTGGGGCGCCATGAAGAGGCGGTGGCCGCCTACCTGAATGCTGAACGCCTCGGCAACCCCAAGCCGGAGCCGGTGAAGGCGCTGGAGGAGGCCTTTGCGGCCGGCGGAATCGAAGCCTTTCGGAAGAAGCGCGAGGCCCTGGATCGCGAGCAACTGACGCAGAACCCGAAGCAGCTCCAACAGCAGGCCAAGCGGGCGCGCGTCCCACCCCTTCAGTTTGCCAACATCTACGCACGTCTGGGACAGAAGGATGAGGCGCTCCAGTGGCTGGAGCGGGCCTACCAGGAGCGCTGCCCAAACCTGTTTGCGC
>JAPKYU010000045.1 GCA_026394175.1 Acidobacteriota bacterium
CAAACGTACTTGCGGCAGCCTTTCTCCCCCAGCAGCTTCATCGCTTCAGGATCCAGGGAGACGGTGGAAAGGCTCAGGCGCGGCAATTCCAGCATGCCGGCCACCGCGTCGGCCAGTGCTTCTTCCGACAGGGTCCCGCTCCCCAGCAGGCCGTCGAACAGCGCCACCTTCTGGTATCCCGGCTGCCGCCCCATGGCCTCGATGGCCGAGGCCGTCAGCACACCGCTTTTCACCAAAAAGGCGGCGAGTCTCTCATCAGCGACACGCTTCCGCTTGCAAGCGTCGCCTGCCGCCGTCCGCCTCGGTGCGTTTGACCGTTCTGTTTCTGAATCTCCGTGCCGGCCTTTGTGGGGATCATTCATACTGTACCGCTCAGGATTCCTCATCAAGTTAGGGCATTTTAACTGCCACCCAAACTTCGAGACAATAGTACAAAAGGACCAAAACAGGCTGGCACTTTGGGTCATCCCGGCAAGCCCGGAAAAGCCCCCACTACTGTCTCTTTTGACGCCAACTCTTGGCCTTCATTGGTTCTGACGCGGGCAAACAGCCCGCTTCGGGTGGGGACGAAAACTCAAGGCACAGGCAGGGGGGCGCGTGTGCCGCCGCTTCACCAGGGGGCATTATGGCACAGAAACCCTTGCTTCTGCAAGCCATCGGCCACCGCAAATCCGATTTTTCAACAGATCTTGCAGCGCGCTGCCCACCGCGCCGGCCCGGAAACGCCCGCGCATGGATTCGGCAACAGAACGCAGCGCGTTTGGCAAAGGGCGGTCCGCCGCAGGGGGGCCGCGGCCTTCCTGCGGGCGGCTCGCCGCCTGGTGCCCATGCATAAGTTGGCGCGAAGGAAGCGTCAGCCGGCGCGGCGACACAAGCGGTGGAATTTCTCGGGACGCCATAAGTCGCACGCGCGTTAGGTACTGCAATAGTACTTACTTGGAGGGGACCAGTACCCTTATTTTGCAAACTTTGGAACCGAAACATTTGTTCTCTGTTTTGTTTCAGCTTTCCGCAGGGGAGTTTCGTCGGACGGGCGGCAGGTAGAGGCGCTTGAGGGTATGGCCACAAATCCGACACGTAAAACTACTTTTCCGATAGCGGACCTTTCTTTCGTCCTACCGCGGATGTAAACTCGGCCTGTGGTGCGAGCTATTTTTCAGCCCGGCGGCCGTGGTTGCCGCGCCCAGCGCGCCGACAACGGTTACTCGATGGTAGAGGCGACGGTGGTGGTGGCCGCGGTTCTGGTTTTGTCCGCCGTCTCCGTTCTCCGGATTCAGTCGGTGCGGGCCACGTCTCAAGCCGACAATGCTTGCTATACGGTGTTGGGAAGCCTGCGGCAGGCCCGCCGTTCAGCCCTCACCGAACAGCGGAAATTCGTGGTCACCTTTACGACGCCCGGCTTGATAGTGGTGCAGCGGGTCGAGCCCAACCTGCAGTTGACGGAAATCAGCCGGGCGACCCTGCTGAGCGGGATGGAGTTTCGCGCCGAGCCCGGAATCCCGACTTCGACGCACGACACCCCCGACCACTTCGGGACCGGTTCCGTGGCCATCGACTTCAATGGCGGCAACCAGATATTCTTTCACTCGGACGGCTCCGCGCGGGATGCCACCGGGCGGGTCAACAACGGTGTTGTTTACATGGCCCGGCCGGGGGATATCGGCAGCTCCCGCGCCGTGAGTCTGTTCGGAGCAACCGGACGCATCAAGGACTGGCGCCTGTCCCCATTGGCTTGGCGGTGGACTTGAAGGCGCGAGAGAGGCAGATGCGGCAGGAAGCGGGCCAGGGCGGCTTTACGCTGATCGAGGTGGTGGTGGCTACGTTGGTCCTGGTCGTCGGCCTGGTCAGCATGGTGGCTTTGTTTGCCCAGGCGGTCGTCGTGCTCTCCTGCGCCCAGGAGGACCTGGTGGCCCAGCAGAAGGGACAGGAAGCGCTGGAAAGCATTTACACCGCGCGGAACACGCAGCAAATCACCTTCGACATGGTGCGGAACACCAGCGGGGGCGGAATTTTCCTGGACGGATGGCAGCCACTGAAAACGCCCGGCGCGGATGGCCTGCTGGGCACGGCCGACGATGGGGCGGTCGAAACGCTGACCTTGCCCGGCCCGGACGGCCTGCTGGGGACGGCCGATGATGAAATCCGCCGCTTGACGAGCTTCACGCGGCAGATCGACATCACGCCCCTGGTCATCGGGGGCACGACCAGCGCGGACATTCGCCAGGTGGCGATTACCGTGCGCTACTCGACAGCGCGCGGCTGGCAGCGTTCCTACCGGGCGGTCACCTATATTTCTCGGTTTCGGTGAAAGGCACATGGGACGGAGAGGGGCGTTGGATCCGCGGCTTTCATGCGACACGTCTGGCGGCTTCAGCCTGTTGGAGCTGCTGGTGGCGACCGCGGCCGGCCTGGTGCTGCTGTCCGCAGCGGTGGTCCTGTTCCGGCAGTCCACCGACCTTGGTTATGTCCTCACCCAGCGCGCGGACATGCTGCAGAACGAGCGCGTGGCCATCGACCTCATCACCCGGGACCTGCGCGCCGCGGGCACGGGCATGCCTACCGGAGGAATTCAACTGCCCCAGGGCGGCGTTGCTCCCGTGTTCGCCTGCGACTTCGCGGGGGCCTGCGCCATTACCCTGAATACTTACGCCAGTGCCCGCCTCTATGCCCTGAATCCCGGAGATGGCCTGGGAGCGGTCATCAACGCCCGGTCAACCGACGTGGTCACCGTTTCGTACCGCGACCCCTCCTCCACCCTGGACCAATACCCGCTGGTCAGCATCACGGCCACCGGCGAACAGATCGTGTTCGATGCGGCGACCAGCCCCCCGCTGAACGATCCGCGCAGCGGGCTACAGGTAGGCGACGTCCTGGTGCTGTGCAACGCCAACGGTTGTGCGGCGGCCACCGTCACCGGCGTGGATGCGGTCTCCAAGCAGGTGAGCTTGGCCGCCGGGGACCCCCTGCACCTGAACCAGCCGGCGGCGGCGCTGGGCAACGTGGCCTCTCTGGCCGCGCCGCCGGGCTCCGGAACCTATCCGCAGACACGGGCCTTTCGGGCTTTGATCGTCACCTACTACATTGACTCGACCACCGATCCGGCCGCTCCGCGGCTGATGCGCCACGTCAGCGCCAACAGCGCCGTCCCGGTGGCGCAGAACATCGAAAATTTGCAGATCAGCTACGACACCTTCGACGAAAACGTGGGCGCCGCCACCGTCAACCTCCCTGACGCCGGCGGCCTGCCGAACCAGATTCGCAAGGTGAACATCCAAATCACCAGCCGGGCCCGGTTTGGGAGGCTGGGGGGACGGGGCTTTGAGCGGATGGGGCTGGTGACTTCCGTCAGCCCCCGCAATCTGAGTTTTCGGGACCGTTACCAGTGAACCGACTTTCCTCCGGCATGCGAACTCGCTCATCCTCCAGCGCTCGCGGGGACCAGGGAGTGGTGCTGCTGACCGCGCTGCTCCTGCTGCTCCTTTTGGCCGCGTTCAGCGCCGGGCTCATGTACATCGTGAGCACCGAGACACGCCTGGGCGCCAGTTACCTGGAGACCAACATGGCCTACTACGGAGCCGAAGCGGCCATGGAGAAGATGACCGTGGACGTCAGCTCCCTGTACACGGTGCGGCACGCGCCGTCGGTGGCGGAGATCCAGGCCCTGGCCGGTTCCTCGTACCAGCCGGCCCTGCCCGGCTTGACGTACCCGGTCTACACCTACACCGTGCCCAGTGCCGGCGGCATGCCGGTGAGCCAGTTTCGCAACGTGAGCTCGGGGCCCAACGAGGGTCTGGTGGCCAGCATCATCCCGCTCACCTTGACGGTGACCGCACACCGGTATTGGGGGGCGGAGGCGACCCTGACCCGCAATATCGAGGTGGCAGTGCTGCCGGTGTTTCAGTTTGGCGTCTTCTTCGACCGCGATCTGAGCTATTCGCCCGGCGCCGTGTTCGACCTCGGCGGCCGGGTCCACACCAACACCAACCTGTTCCTGGCCACCAGCGCCGCCGCCGGACTGATCTTCCATTCCAAGCTTACGGTGGCGGGCGATGTGATTCGGACCGAGCTCTCCAACGGAGTGAGCAATGCGGCGACGCGCAACCAACCCGTCTACATTCCCACCGCCCCCGGCGGCTGTGATGGAGGCCGTCCTGCCTGCCGCAACTTGCTGATGAATGAGGGCAGCAGGGTGGGCGGGCCTACCAGCGCCGAAAACGCCAACTGGCCCAACATCTCCTCCAGCACCTACAACGGCATGATCCGCAACATCAAGACCGGGGCCAGGCCCCTCAACCTGACCTTCGTGGCTCCGGGGCTGCGGCCCATTGAGATCATCCGGCGGCCGCCGGCCGGGGAATCGCCCACCTCATTGATGGGCGCTTCCCGACTCTACAATGTGGCGCAGATCCGCGTGCTGTTCTCTGACAAGAGCGCCGATCTGCCGGGCGGCGCCGGTATCCGCCTGGCGAATGTCGCTCCTTACTACAGCGGCGGCAGCTTTGGGTCTACCAACACGGCGTTTGCCGAAGGCACTGCGGCTCCCGAACTGGCCGAACCGGGCGGCACCGGCCGGGATTTCATCCGGCCTCCCAACACGGCGGGACTGGATCCCAATTGGCCGGGGGCCTGCGTCGCGCCCCGCTCCGCCAGCTCAAACTGCTGGCCGCTGATCGGCAGATACCTGCAGGTCGACCGCCGGAATGCCGATGGAACGTACAGCGACGTCACGGCGGAGTGGCTCAATCTGGGAATTACCCGGGAGAACGCCGACGCCATCCTGAAGTTCCAGAAATTTCGCGATCTGGATGGGGACGGCACAGTAGAGGCTTCCACCCTGGCCATGGCCAACAGCAACCCGGACAAATTCTATCCTTTGAATCTGTACGATCCGCGCGAAGAATGGCGGGACGTGGCCTTTTCCACCGACGGGGCGGACACCACCTGCGCGGTGGGCGGGATCATGAACCTGGTGGAACTGGATGTGGGCAACCTGCGGCGGTGGCTGACCGGCGTCATCCCCAGCACCGGCAGCACTGGCACGCAGACCGAATATAGCTCACTGAACGGCTACCTCCTGTATTTCTCGGACCGGCGCGGCCAACGGGATGCCTCCGGCAATGCCACCGGAAGTTACCGCTATGAGGACCTGATTGATCCGGCCAACGCCAACGGCTATGGCGGAAGT
>JAPKYU010000327.1 GCA_026394175.1 Acidobacteriota bacterium
TCAACGCGCCGCGCGCCAGCACGCCCAAGCTGAAAGCGTTATTCAACTTCTGGAAAGACAATCTCACCCACCACCTCAGGAACAGTCCTACACACGCACCAGAAATTCCTATTCTAGTGGAATTACGGATGGTACGCAACCGTCACCGGAAGGCCGCTGCTCGCCGGCGCATTGTCGCCCCGCAACGGGTGAAGCCCACGCCAGCAGCAAGGCGAATCTCACACCCATCGCGGCGCTGTTTCACCACGAACACACCAGGACGCGACGGGGCACAAAGTCTGGTAGCATACGGGCGCTTCCATGAAGAAGGCGCGTCTCGCTCTGCTGGCAGCCCTGTTCCTGCTACCCGGTGTTTCGATGGGGCAGTACATGGGCTTTTGGGCCGATGCCTTCCACGACGGATACAAGACGCCACAGCAGGTCGATCAGTTAATCGCCGACGCGAAGCGGGCCGGGGCGAATGCGCTGTTCGTGGAAGCGCGGGTGCGGGCCAACTCGCTCTACGTCAAGTCGCTGGAGCCGCCGGTGCGGGACCCCGGCTACTCCCCCGACTTTGATGCGCTGGCCGACGTCATCAGCAAGGCGCACGCCGCCGGCATCCAGGCGCACGCCTGGCTGGTGATCTGCCCGGCCGGCTCGGATGCCGAGATGAAGGCCGATCCCCGGCACATTCTGAACACCCACGGCCCGTCGGCCGCCGGCCGGGACAATTGGATGGCGCTTGACAATACCGGCAAGGCGTTCGACGGCAGCAATTACTCGCTTGATCCCGGCCACCCGGATGCCGCCGCTTACATCGCCGACGTGGTCGAGCACGTGGCCGAGAACTATGCGGTGGACGGCATCCACTTCGACTATGTGCGCTATGCGGGCAATACCTGGGGCTATAACCCGGTCAGTATCGAGCGCTTCAACCGCCTGAACCTGAAGACGGGCACGGCGGCGCCGGCCGACGCGGCCTGGAGCGAGTTCCGCCGCCAGCAGGTGACGGCGCTGGTACGCCAGATGTACCTGCGCGCCGTGAAGTTCCGCCGCGACATCAAGGTATCGGCGGCGCTGATCGCCTGGGGCGACGCGCCTGCCACCGCCGCCGACTGGACCAGAAGCTCCGCCTACAGCGGCGTCATGCAGGATTGGGTGGCCTGGCTCAAGGAAGGAATCCTGGATCTTGGCATCCCAATGAATTACGACCGGGAGCACGACGCCAACCAGAAACGCTGGTTCGACAACTGGCTCAGGTTCGAGCGCGAAAACCAGGGGCGGCGCTTCATTCTCGTTGGCCCAGCCGCGTACCTGAACAGCCCCGAGAACACATTGGCCCAGGCAAGGCGGGTGTGGGACACGCCGGTGGGCGCCACACGGCTTGGTGGCGTGGTTTTCTACTCCTACGCCTGTACAAATTGGAGCGTTTGCGGGACGGGCGGCTCTCCCCCGGTTTCCAACAACGAGTTCTATAACACCCTGCAAATCATGCGCCTCCTGCTCGGCGTCTCTTTTTCGCCACCGGACCTGCCCTGGAAAACAGCGGCTGCCAATGGACACATCCTCGGCGAGGTGCGCATTGGGAGCGAGACGCGTTCGCCGCTCGCCGACGGGCTGGCGCTGACGCTGACGAATCCCGCGACGACGCTGAAGGGCGCCGTCGATAGCACGGGCGCATTCGGGTTTGTCGAAGTACCGCCGGGCACGTATTCGCTCACGGCATACCGCGGCTCCACGGCAGTTGTTTCCTCGAGTGATATCGTGGTGCGCGCCGGGGAAGTCACCAGCCTCTCATTGCAGCCGACAGCAATCGCGCTGGCTGCCGTTACGCCATCCCCCAACGCCGGAGGCATCACGAACGCGGCAAATTACTCCGGCGCGGTGCTGACGCCCGGCTCCTTGCTGTCAATCTACGGGAGCGGTCTGGCGGATACCACGGCCAAGGCCGACAAGCTGCCGCTGCCGGCCGATCTGGCGGGCACGCAGGTGCTGATCAACGGCGCCATCGCGCCGCTGCTCTACGTCTCGCCGCTGCAGATTAACGCCCAGGCGCCGTTCGGCCTCGAGGGCGCCGAGGCCACGGTGGTGGTGCGGCGCTGGGGCCTCGAGAGCGCGACGGTGCGGGTGCCCATCGCCGAGGCCGGGCCGGGCCTGTTTGCGCCGGTAACCAAGCTGGATTACTCGCTCGTTTCGCCGGCCAACCCGCTGGCGCGAGGCGGGATCGCGGTGCTGTGGGGCACCGGCTTAGGCGAGGTAACGCCCAGGGTCGCGGCGGGGGCCGCCGCGCCGGCTGCCGGCGCCGCCACCGTGGCCCGCGCCGAGGTCACCGTGGGCGGGCGGCCGGCGCGCGTCCTCTACTGCGGCCTGGCGCCCGGCTTCGCCGGACTGTATCAAATCAATATCGAGATTCCCGCCGATGCCCCCCTGGGCGACATGGCGCCCGTCCAGGTTATTGTGGCCGGGCGCGGAAGCAACAACGCGTTTGTCTCCATCCGATGATTTCTTCACCACAAGGGCACGAAGAACACAAAGTTCCACAAAGGAACGATCTGCTCGTCCTCGGCAGTCTCGTGCTGCTGGCCTTCATCACCTACCTGCCGGCGCTGGGCAATTTTTTCATCGCCGACGATTTCGTTTACCTGCGGCAGGCGAAGATCGCCAGCCGCCACCTCTCGCACCTCCTGCATTTCGAGCCCGGCGGAGGCCTGTTCCGTATTACCGGCCACTGCTATTTCCTGCTGGGCTACAAGTTGTTTGGGCTGGACCCGCGCGGGTTTTACGCCCTGGGGTTGGTGCTGCACGTCGTGAATTCCTGGCTGGTCTGCCGGCTGGCCGCCCGCCTCACCGGCAGGCGAGAGGCTGGAATCGCGTCGGGGCTGTTTTTCGCGGTCTACGAGCGGCACCATGAAGCGGTCATGTGGATCAGCGCCGTGCAGGAGTTGCTCATGGCGTTGGGCGCGCTGGTCTGTCTGCTGGCCTGGCTTCGATTCTCCCCGGCGCACGGGCGACCCCTGCGGCGGGCGGGTTGGTACGCGCTGGCGCTGGGCGCATTTGTCTTTGCGCTGTTTTCCAAGGAATCGGCGCTGGTGGTTGTTCCGCTGTTAATCGGGCTGGACCTGCACCTGCACATAGGGGCGCTGCAAGCAGCGCTCCTACGGCGGCGGCTGCTGTGGTACGCTCCGTTTCTGTTGGCCGGCGTGGCGCATGCGGCATGGGTGTGCGCTGCGGACAGCTTTGTCGCCCACGGCTTCTACGCGGTGGGTTTTCATTTCTTCACCGTCTATCCTCGCTCCCTGAATATTCTGCTTCTCTACGTTTACCCGTTCATGCTGGCCGCGCTTCTGCTGAGGCTGCGGCCTGCCACCTGCCACCTGTCACCTGCCACCTGGTTTTTCCTCGCCTGGCTGCTGATCACGCCGGTCCCGTATTGCTTCGTGACCTACCTGGACCGCATCCCGAGCCGGCAAACATACCTGCCTTCGGTGGCGACCTCGGCGTTAATCGGCATTCTGGGGATGTATTTGTGGGAGTCGGTTACGGCGGGCCGCGCGACAAAG
>JAPKYU010000553.1 GCA_026394175.1 Acidobacteriota bacterium
ATCTTGCGGGTAAGGCGCTCGGCTTTTTCCTTCTGCTTAAGCTCGCGCACCTTGCCCCGCAGCGTGACCACGCCCTGCTCGACCTTCACCTCCAGGGCCCCGCCCTTCACGTCCCGGTCGCCGGCGAGCCTCAGCCGCACCTGGTCATAAATGCGGTCGTCGTCGGAAGGCTGCCCCGCCAGGCAGGCGGCGGCCAGCACAGCAAGCAGGAATATCGCGGCAGCAATGCGCATGAACCTATTCTGCCACTGAGCCGCCCACCATGGAACGCCAGTCCAGCGCCGCCAGCATCTGCGGGTTGTCCCGCCAGTGCGGCCGCACCTTCACGAACAGCTCCAGGAAGACCTTGCGCCCCAGCAGGGTTTCCACCTCCTGCCGGGCCGCCGTGCCCGCCCGTTTGAGCAACTCTCCCCCGGCGCCGATCACAATCCCCTTCTGCCCCTCCCTCTCCACGTAAATGGTGGCCGCAATCCGGGTCAGCCGCGGCGTCTCTTCCCACCGGTCCACCAGCACCGCCACCGCGTGCGGAACCTCCTCGCGCGTTACCTGCATCACCTTCTCCCGGATCAGCTCGGCGGCCAGAAAACGCTCCGGCTGGTCGGTCAGGTGCTCGGGCGGAAAGTACTCCGGACCCTCCGGCAGCCGCTCCACGATGGCTGCGCGGAGCTCTTTCAGGCCCTCCCCGGTCAGGGCCGAAATGGGTAGGTAATCGGCGAAGCCGTGCAGCAACTTGTACTGCTCAATCAATGGCAGCAGCGCGCTCTTGTCGTGCAGCCGGTCGATCTTGTTCAGCGCCAGCACGATGGGCGCCCTGGCTGCGCGGAGCACTTCAACAGCTTCACCATCCTCCGCGCCGAACGGGCGCACCGCGTCCGCCACATAGACCAGCAGGTCGCGCTCCTGGAGCGCCGTGCGCACCGCCTCCATCATGCGCTGGTTGAAGAAGGAATCCGGCTGGTGGATTCCGGGCGTATCCACGAAGATTACCTGCGCGCCCGGCAGGTTGAGCACTCCTTGGACGAGCGTGCGCGTGGTCTGGGGCGTGCGGGTGACGATGGCGAGCTTCGCCCCCACCAGCGCGTTCAACAACGTCGATTTCCCGGCGTTGGGCCGGCCCAGGATGGAGACGAATCCGGAAACGAACCCGGCGCCGTTCATGAGCTGGCCCGCTCCAGCATGCCGGCGGGAAGGCCCAGCCTCTTGCGCCACCGGGCTTCGGCGCGCGCCATGCGCCCGCTGTCGGTTTCGTGATCCAGGCCCAGCAGGTGAAGCAGGCCATGAAGCATCAGGATGCCGATCTCCTCCTCCAGCCGGTGGCCGCCAGCCGGGCCTGGAGGGCGGCGCGCGGCACCGAGATGGCCACATCGCCTAGACATGACGCTGACAGGCCGGGCACCCTCTGGGTGGCCTGTCCTACTGGCGCTGGGAACGCCAGCACGTCCGTGGGGTAATCGCGCCCAAGAAACTGCCGGTTCAGGCGGCGCAGCTCCGCATCCCCGGCCAGTAGGCAAGTGAACGGGCGGCCGCCCGCCACGCGGCACCCGATCTCGCGGGCCAGCTCCTGCACCCGGCGACGGCTCAGCCGCCGCCGGATGCCCCGGAACAGGACCGTACCTGGAGGCTCAGACACTAAGGCCGCCTCAGAGGCCCGCCGCCTCGCCCGGCTCATCCTCGCGCGCCGCCTCACCCAGCTTCAGGCTCAACTGGGCGCCGCCGCTGCTCTCCTGGTAGCGCTCGTAGGCCTTGACGATCCGCTGCACCAGGTTGTGGCGCACCACGTCGCGATCGTCGAAGTAGACGAAGCTGATGCCCTCGACCCCGCGCAACACCTCGATGGCGTTCAGCAGGCCGCAGCGCTTGCCGAACGGCAGGTCGATCTGCGTGATGTCGCCGTTGACCACCATCTTGGAGCTGAAGCCCTGCCGGGTCAGCACCATCTTCATCTGCTCCTGGGTGGAGTTCTGGGCCTCGTCCACGATGATGAAGCTGTCGTTCAGGGTCCGGCCCCGCATGAAGGCGATGGGCGCCACCCATGGCCACCGCCAGGTAGGTCTTGCCCGTGCCCGCCGGGCCGATGCCGATGACCAGGTCGTGGCGCTCGATGGCTTCCAGGTACCGCCGCTGGTTGATCGTCTTGGGCAATACGACCTTCTTGCCGAAACTGCGCTGCCGGCCGCTGTGCACCAGGGCCCGCAGAGTGACCTGCGGATCCTCGACGATCACCTTCAGGTAGCTGTTCATGTCTCCGTTGCCGAAGACTTGACCCTCGCCTACCAGCGCTACGTAGTCTTCCAGGATGCTCTGCGCGCGGCTGACGCCGGCCTCCTCCCCCTCGATCTCCAACGAGTCATCGAGCAGGCGGGTACAAACGTCGAAGCCGGTTTCCAGCAGGCGCATGTTTTCGTCACGAGTCCCGAACAGGGACTCAATGCCGCGGGTGATCTGGACTGATGCCTTCATTCGGAATTGAGTGGAGCTGCCTCCTTGTGGGCGCGTGCCGGCGGCGAAGGGCCGCTTGAGCACGACAAATCTCGGGGGGATATGCGCGTGCTTGAGTCCGCTGGCGCGGACCAAGATCTGACATCCAGTCAGGATTATAGCAGATCGGGAGGTGCTAGACTACTGGCATATGAAACATCTCATTGCCGCCGTGTCGTTGCTGGCTCTACCCCTGTGCGCCCAGCAGTACAAGATCGCCGTGGCCGGGCTGGTCCATTCCCACGCCTGGGGGCACCTGCCCCGGATGGCCAAAGGCGAGGCCGCCAGGCTGGTGGGCATCGCGGAACCCAACCTCGAGCTCGCCGCCGAGGCCAGGACGCTGGTCGGTCCGGAGGTCCCGTTCTTCACCGACTACCGCCAGATGCTCGAACAGGCCAAGCCCGACATCGTCTGGGCGTTCGTCGAGAACAACCGGCACCTGGAGATAGTCCAGGCCTGCGCCCCGCGCCGCATCCACGTGATGTTCGAGAAACCTCTGGCCGCCAGTCTCCGAGACGCTCTGGCCATCCAAAGGCTGGCCGCCCAGCACGGCATCCAGGTCATGACCAACTACCAGATGGCCTGGTGGCCGGCCAACTATGCCATGAAAGCCCAGGTCGAGGCGGGGGCGATCGGCAAGGTCTCGCGGCTGCACGCTGTGGTCGGCCACGGCGGCCCGGGCTCGAGCGGGGTGCGCAACAAGTACTTCTTCGAGTGGCTCACCGACCCGGTCCGCAACGGCGCCGGCGCGCTGTTCGACTTCGGCTGCTACGGCGCGAACCTCATCACATGGCTGATGGACGGCAAGCGGCCCGTCGCCGTGACGGCCGTGACCCAGCGCTTCCAGCCTGACGTGTACAAGCAGGTGGAAGACGAGGCCACCATCCTGGTCGAGTACCCCTCGGCGCAGGGCATCATCCAGGCGTCGTGGAACTGGCCGTTCGATCGCAAGGACATGGAGATCTACGGCCGCAGCGGCCAGGTCTTCGCCGGGCGGGGCGACGGCCTCCGCATTCGGATGCCGGGCCAGCAGGAAGAAGCAAGCAAGGCGGCTCCCATCCCCGCCCCGGAGGACGACTTCCTCAACTACCGTGCGGCGGTCGTGAGGAAGGAGATCAAACCCGCCGGACTGTCGTCGCTCGAGAACAACCTGATTGTCACCGAGATTCTCGATGCCGCCAGGCGGTCCGCTGCCACCGGCACGAGGGTGGTGCTGCAGTAGCGGTGCGCCGGGGCGCGCCCTCGCGCCGCTGCGCCCGCCTGA
>JAPKYU010000635.1 GCA_026394175.1 Acidobacteriota bacterium
TCCTGTTCGTGCGCATCGGGCTGACGGCGTGGATGTGGGCGGTGCGAACCCTCTACCCCGACCCGCTGCCGCCAGATGCTGCACTGCGCCCCTATCTCGGCGTGACGCCGGAAACCAACCCGTGGCTCGAGCCCTGGCAGCGGTGGGATACCCTGCACTATCAGGCGATCGCCGAGCGTGGGTATGAGGCATTTGACATCGCCCTCTTCGTGCCGCCCTTGCTGCCCTGGGCCATGCGTGCGCTGGCACCGCTTTTTGGCGGCAATACTCTCCTGGCCGGCATGCTCATTGCCAACGCCGCGTACATTGGCGCGCTCTGTGCGTTCATGAAGCTTGCGCAGGAAGAGACCGGCGATCAACAGGCGGCGCGCCGGGCAACGACGTACTTGGCATTCTTCCCTACGGCCTTTTTCTTCATGGCGGTCTATACCGAGTCGCTCTTCCTGCTGGCGACCGTTCTCGCCATTTGGGCGACGCGACGACGGCGGTGGATCTGGGCCGGCGTGTGGGGCGGAGTGGCCTGCCTGACCCGGCTGCCGGCCATGCTTATCGTCATTCCACTGACCTATGCGGCCTGGGAAGCCTGGCGGCGTGAACGGCGGACCTGGCCCTGGTTGGCGCCGGGCATTGCGCTTGCAATGGCCGCGTTGTTTCCCGTATATGTGTGGCTTGGGCTCGGCCGCGAGCCCTGGGCACCGTTCATGGTTCAGGCCGCGCGATTTGGAGGTGGGTTTGTATTTCCAGGTGCCAATCTCGTCGCCTCGCTGAGGCTCATTTTGAGCGGTGGTGCATTCATCACCGACGTTCTCGATCTGGTCTTTCTGCTGGCGTTCGTTGGACTCGCCGTGCCGGTGTGGCAGCGGCTGCCGCGCCTCTATTCCGCGTACTATCTCACCTTCCTGCTTCTCTATCTGACGCGCCAGGGGGGCTCAGAACCTCTGGTCGGGATGGTTCGTTACGTCCTCGCACTTTTCCCCGCCTTCCTTATCCTGGGGGAGGCAGGGAAGCACGTCTGGGTGAATCGCCTTCTTCTGTACGGCGGTTCGGCCGGCCTGTTGTTCATGTCGGGTGGTTTTGCCATCTGGTTGTGGATGGGGTAACCGCGGTGCGGCCCGGCCAGGAAGTTGCATCACCACTGGGAATCGAAAGCTCTCTTCGGTAGTCTGCGATCGGCGGGGTGATGAATTCGTTAGCCCTTGTTGGCAAGCACGCCCGAAGGCGGCGGTCGTTCTTGGCTCTGGTTGTAATCGCGGCCACCTTCCTTGCTGCTCGGACGGTGTTGCCCGAGAGAGGAATGGATGTCGCGGGGTGGCGTGCGCTGTACGATTCGGTGTTCGCCCTGGCGCTGCTGGGTGTCATCGTGCTTATAGCTCTCGGCGCGGGGCTGCGGACGAGTCGCGCCGCCGTGCGCATGCAGGGGACGGATCTAGAGAGCTTGCTGCTGTCGGTGGCTCTCGGCCTGGCCATCATCGGCTACGGCATACTTGCTCTCGGTCTGCTCGGATTGTTCACATGGTGGGCGATGGCGGCCTGGGTCCTTGCGCTCGCCCTCTGGGCGCGGCGTGAGATTGTGGCCGCAGGGGAACGCGCGCTGCTAGGGATGGCAGGCCTGGGCGAAGTGTGGCGCAGGCTGACTCCGGCCCAACGCCTGATCGTGCTTGCTTGGCTGGCGCTCATGAGCATGGCCGTTCTTCAGGCGCTGGCCCCGCCCTGGGACTATGACGGGCTGATGTACCACCTGCAGGGGCCGCGCCTGTTTCTGGAAGCTGGCCGGGTAGTGTTCCTGCCCGACAACTGGCAGGCCAATGGGCCGTTCACGGTCGAGATGATCTTCGGCCTGGGCCTCTCGCTCGGCACTGATTCCTTCGCCAAACTGGTGCATGCGACCTACGCCGTGCTGTTGGTTTTCGCCACCTTCCAGCTTGGCCGCAGGGCACTGGGCGCCTCCGCCGGGTGGATCAGCATCGCCTTGGTCGCGGGTGTGCCGCTCTTCTCTTTCTGGGCAAGCCTGGCCTATGTTGATATGGCGTGGGCCCTCTATCAGACGTTGATGTTGATTTGTCTGTTGCGCTGGGACGATGATCATCGCAGCGGGGATCTGGTAATGGCCGGCATCTTCGCGGGAGTGTCAGCCGGAAGCAAGTACCTTGGGTTGAGTGCAGCCGCCGTCGGCGGGCTGTGGCTGGTGTGGAAGCTGAGAGGACAGACATGGCGGAGCGCTGTGAAATCGGTCGCGGTCTTCGGCGGAATGGCGGCGGCTGTTGCCCTGCCGTGGTACGTCAAGAATTGGGTGATGGCCGGCAATCCAGTCTTCCCGTTCTTCTTTGGGGGCGTAGGCTGGGATGAGGCGAGGCTGCGTCTGCTCATGGACTATCTTGGCAGCTTTGGCACTGGGCGTTCTCCGCTGGACTACCTAATGCTGCCGTGGAACCTCTTTGTCCATTCGAGGAGCTTCTGGACGTTTATGCGCGCGCTTGAGGTCCCGAATGTACTCTTCGTTCTCGCGCTCCTTTATCCGCTCGGGCGGCGATCCCGAGCTGCTGATTCGACGGCTCTCATGGCCGCAGGCTGGTTCGTCGTGTGGGCTGCCGGCTCGCAGCAGACCCGGTTTCTGCTTCCGCTGTTTGCCCCCTTGAGTGTATGCGCCGCCGGGGTCATGCTCAAGGTCGCAGACTGGGTACGCCCTCGCCAATGGGTGAACGCAGCAGGCATCGTGCTCTTGGCGATGCCGGTGGGCGTGGCGATCTTCTGGAGTGGCTTCCTCATGTGTTCCGCGCGCCCTTTGGCCGTCGTATTTGGGGTGGAAGCCAAGCGCGCCTTTCTTGAGCGGCGTGTTTCGGACTTCGCGGCCATCCAGTATGTGATGCAGGAATTGACGGCCGACGCAAAGGTCCTGATGATGTGGGACGGGCAGGGGTACTATTGCGACGAGCGCTGTCTGCCGGATACGGATCAATCACAATGGGTGCGCCTCGCAGCCAGCCGCCCGGCTCCGCGGGTGCTTGCTGCGGAACTTCGCCAAGCGCGTATCAGCCATCTGCTCTTCTCGCACGATAGCGACGTCTTCGTGGAGGCGCACGATCCACGCGGGCTGCACCGCTCGGCGCGGGACTACTTTCTGGATGAGTTTGCGCCGGCGTGTACCCGGGTTGTGCGCGGCGGC
>JAPKYU010000543.1 GCA_026394175.1 Acidobacteriota bacterium
TGATGAAACCGGTCCCGGACCCAGCGTCCCAGTTGCCCGCAACGGCAGCAAGCGAATCGGCCGCCGATGCCAGCGCCTCGGCTGCGGCCGCAAGGGCTTCGGCTGCCCGGGTATGGCTGGCCGCGGCTGCGACCAGTTCGCGCGCCGCCGTTTCCATACCCGCCGGCATCAATCGCCCGGGCAGCGCAGCGAGCAATTGCGTGAGCGTCGAGTTGTGACTGCGAGCCATTCTTTTGGGCGGCTAAACGCTGGGACTTCGGTTTCGGGGAACCCCAAGCGGGCCGCGGGTGTGTCGCCCGCGCTGACTTACCCTTGCGTGATGATGCTTGCGATCCCGGGGGCAGTCGGATGATGAACGATGCGCCACACCGGGCACCCCTTTATGGCAAGCGCGCAGTGCAATATCCGCCGTCATCCATCGGCGACCAGGCCCTCAGGTCTTCGCTAGCTTGCAAATCAGCAGAAGTTCCGGCAGTCTGGACAGTATGCAATCCCCTAGCGGTCGAATCAGCAGTAAACGACGGCGGTTCCACGAGATTGTGTGGGATCTCAGGCACACCGTTTTTGCGGTCCTGCGTTTGCGGCCCCGTGGAAACGGGCTAGATGTAACGGCCCTCGGGTCTGGCTTCTTTGCAGCGCCAGCTCTTTTTCTCACCTGCCACCACGTTCTAAATTCCAACGCAAACCCCCACCAGGACGGAGACAGCTACCATCTGTTGGGCCGGTTTGCCGGGAAGCTAGCAATTCACCAAATCAAGGAACCCTCAGTCGGGCAGGACATCTTCCTCTATCCCGAGTGCGACCTGGGACTGATCAAGGCCGCCGATGATCCCGCACGACCGTATGCCGCGCTGAGCTATGAGGATTTGCCAGAGGGGTTGACGCTCGGGGTCGCAGGATATCCCCTACCACAGCTAATTACCACCCCCCAAGGCCAGATTGAAACCGCAGGACTCATCTTCCGTGTAGCGCAGGGCGTGGTTACCGCGTCGTACGAGATGAACATTCAGAGCGACCAAGGGCTGCTACGCAACATGCCCGTGATCGAGGTCAATTTTCTGTTTGTTCCTGGCAGCAGCGGCGGTCCAGTATTCCACGGCGAAACTGGGCGCGTCCTGGGCTTCGTGCATGGCTACAGCGCAGTCAGGATAAGGGAACGCGTCGAAACTGCAACCGGCATCACCGACCTCCCACCCGGCATGAGCAACATGTACATCGAGAACGTCCACGCCGTCTACTCGTTGGCGGTCAAATTGAACCGCGTCCGGCAGCTGCTGGAACAGTTTGGTGCTACGCTTTAGCCTGGTCGCCAATGTGTAAGGTGGTTCGGCTGATTTGGGCGGGTAGTTCGGCCGATGTGGAAACCGTTCCGACCACCAGAGACACAGACCCTTGGTCTGTCTGGATAGGCTGATGTTCGACAGCAAGGAAAAACCGCGAACGCCCCGCTGGTTTCGAAGGCACATCCACCGAGCCGCGTGGGGCTGCCAGCTTGGGCCAGAAACTTCGCTTCATAATAAGACCCTCTTCTGTGTATCGACCAGAACGGACCAGAAATTAAACCAACAACCCGCTTTCTATCAAAAACGGGAGCGAAAATGCAACAGGAATAACCCTCCACGGTCTGCTACCAGTATACGACAATGACCTCTCCATTGGGCAAGGCATTTTCGTAGCCGCATGTCCGCCTAGGCGCCTTTCGCGAGATCTGTGCATCAAGATTTACGAGGCGCCCGACGACAACCCCAGAGACCGCACTGGTATCGCCCCGGCAAGGTCGTGGAAATCGTCCCAACCCGGAACAGCGACAATCCGAGCTGCACTCGTTGGTTTCATCGTTCGCTCCCTGGGCGAAACCCAATTAGTCCACTGCCTGTCCTCGAGATCGCTTGAACTCCGATCACCGGACGCGCAGCAGGCGCGGGTTGCGGGCCTTGGCGGCCGGGGAAGCCTGGCGTGTCTTTTTCGCCAGAATGCGGCTGGCCGCCTGGATGGAAATGCCCTGGCGCCGGGCGATGGCTCGCGCCACCGCCTTGAAACCGGGATGCGCTGTCCGTTTGCTCATAGTGTTCTCGCTCCGTGCTGCGCTGCGTTTATCTGCGTTTATCTGCGTCCCATTCTCCGCTTTGACGGTGCCATTGCGCCCATTCGCGCTCCAGCACCGCCCAGGCATCAACCAGCAGCGCCGGCCATCGGTAGAAGCCGGCGGCGAGCGGCGGCTGCCCGGTCAGCTTCGCTATCCAGAAGTCGTGTACCAGGCCCAATGAGCTGCCGGAAATGAACGAGGCCGGGCACTCGTCAAGCACCAGCGGCGGCTTCGACGGCGCCCGCCATACCGGCCGGGCGGCGACTACCGAATCGGGGTGATAGCGGCGGCAGTTCCGGCCGGCCCACAGGCCATCCCGCTCGCATTCCGCGCAACAGAACCGCCTTCCGTCTCCGCGGGCGGAGTACCAGAAGGCGGCGCGGAGTTTTTTTCCGCGTCTCCGTTGAGCCGCAGTTCATCGAGCAGCGCCGCCGCAATCTCCTCGATGAGCGGTTCCGGCGCCGCATCGATCAGTTCCTCGACGGCGGCGCCGCGGTCGTCGTCGTGAAGGCGGCCCATGTACGGCTGGCCGTCCAGTTCCAACCCGCCGACATCAACCAGCATGGCCCCCATCAGTGCGCGCATCACGCCGACGGCCTGGGGAGCCGGACGCAACTCGTTCGGCTCCTCGCCTGCGCTCACCGACTTGAGCTGCTCGGCAATTGCCTGGCGGCGACCATACGAGACCCGCCGGACGGTAAAGTTGACGCCGGGGCACGCCCGGCTGGCTATCGTCTTTCTGGTGGCATGCGTGTACGCCATCTCGCTCCAATCACGATTATCCGAAGGCGACCCACAGCTCGTCGTCCGCCGAGCCGGAAGCGCGGGCGCCTGTGAACGACCACTTCAGATGGCGCGCGCCGTCATCGTAGTGAGGGGGCTGAGGCTCGATCGCTTTCATATAGGCCCCGAACAGGTGTCCGGCCGCGCCCCCGAGCTGCAGGAATGCAATCACTGGACTTCGATCACGGGCGGCGACGTAAAGCGCCTGGGTGGCTGCGTCGTCAGTCTCGTACAGGTCGAAGTCAAACTTGACTTGGCGGTCGCCCGGCGCAATCCCCAGCGGCACCGCGGAGCCCACCTCGTTGTTCCGCAGCTCGATGCCGTTTTCCAGTTTCAGAGAAGCAGCGACCAGCGTGCTGAACTGGGAGGGGGAAGCGCCCAGCCAGAGCTGGCCGAAATGGCCGGCCATCGGGCTGCCCGCGTACGCGCGGCCGGCCGGCTCAGCGGGAAAGGCCGCCAAACCGCCTTGCCCTGCCGTGAAGGTGAATGAGTCGATCAGGTCCTGGCCGTGGCCGGCGAACTTCACGGTGTGAAAATCGCCCTTCACTTCCACCGTCATGGTGTCCACCGCGCCCCCGTTCAGGATGCGCTGCTGGGCGGCCGGCGGGTCCCAATAATCGAAGATCGAGATCGACGGCAAGGTGGCCGCCAGCGGGTAGGCGACGGAACCGAGAATCGCACTGCTCTCAACTGGCGCCGCGCTGAACGCCGGGCTGACCTCCACGGACGTGGCGTTGGGGACAGCGGTGACGAAGCGAAGCTCCCCGCCACTGCCGATCGCTTGCCCGGCCTGCAGGCCGTGCGGGGCAGAAAAAGCGACGAGCGTCGTAGTGCAGCCGGCGGCAGCCGTCCCTCCGGCGAAAACCAGCGGCGTGGCTCCGCACACCGCCTGGTAGAACGGCGCCAGGTCCGGGGCCGAGCCCGGCTGGCCGCCCGACATGAGGTAAGCCTCGATCTCGAAGCGTGCCTGGCGCCGCCCGCCGGCCGCGATGCCGGCGAAGCTGCGGCTGCCGCTCTTATCGTGGCGCTCCAGGTACTGCTGGACAAGCTCCAGGTCGGCGCTCAGCGCGCGAAATGCGTCTTCGCCCGCGATTGTGGGCACCACGCCGTAGGCCGTTTCCACGGCCGCATAGAATCGGTTCAGGTTGCTTGAAACGTAAGACATTGTGGAGTCTCAGCAACAGAGCCGTCCCGCATGGCGGGACGGCTCTGTTGCGGCGTCTTGGGCTGCTTCGTGGTTATTGAATAAACAGATCGATATCGAAGCTGACCTTGGCCGTCTGCAGGAAATTGTTGCCGCCCAGCCGGGCGGCCGAACAGGTCACCATATAGCGGCCGGTAAAAACCATGCCCGGCCGCCATTCCTGGGGCGCGTTGTGCAACACGTTCAGAACCGCCTCAACATGGCGGTGCAGATCCGATTCCAGGCGGTCGGGCACCTCTGAAGAGATGCGAATTTCCGCGGCCAGCCGGACGGGACCGGAGAAGTAAGCGAACTTCTCGCGCCCCGCGTTTTCCAGCGTCTCGGCGTAGACGAAGAGCTCCGGATAGTCCGCGTCGCGGCTCTGATCGACCAATTCCGGGGCGGCATTCATCATGAAGAGGCTGCGCTGGGGCAGCGGCTTCAGGGGAACGCCGTCGCGTGCCGCGATCGAGTTCAGTTGCGCCTGAAAACCGGTCGCCGGCTCGCGCAACAATTCGATAAAGCGCTCGAGCGCCAATGCTGTGGTTTTGGCCATAACTTGCCTATGGAGTGCGGCGGCTGGCCGCCGCTTTTCTGCGCGAAGCCTGCTTCGCGCGCGGTCCAGCCGAAGCAAAGGGCGGCAAGCCGATTGCCAGAAAGCGGCGGCAAGCCGCCGCACTCCACACCTTCAGCCGCGCTGCATGACCCGGGCGATCTGGCGGAAGCAATCGGGCTGCTGCCCGTCCGCAACACCCGGGCCCGCGGCCAGGCCGCTTGCCGGCTCCACCCAGACCGAGGAAAGCGGCAGCGCTTCGGAGACCTGCCGTTGCTCGGAGTCGGCCGTCGTGCCGGCATAGGGAAACCAGCCGGTGGCGAATTCGGGCGCTGCCTGGCCGACTATGGAAACGCTCAGCAGGCAGCCTGCAGGCACGGCACAGGATAAAGGCGCGCTGGGGGTGCTTTCTCCCCCGCGTCCGTCGCTCCAGGCCACGCGCACGAAGTACTGGGTTTCCGGCAGTGTTCCGCCTGCTACCTCGCCGACTGCCGGCACGGCCGGCATCGCCAGCGGCCGGAACACCAGCCCGACGCCGATGTTGAAAAAGAGGTTGGCCGCCCACTTGGCCAGCGCCCGGTACTCGTTGGCCTTCAACAGGTATTTGTCGTTCACCTTGCGGTTGTACGCATCGCGGTAAACGATACAGAGGGTGTGAAACACGTGCCACAACCGCAGGGCGTCGCTGATGACCACCTGCTCCAGCCGGAACGGAGGCGCGGCGCCGCTGGGGGTCATGCCGGGCACTCCTGCGGCCAGCAGTTCGATGCCCACCTCGGTTTGCGCCAGGCGGAGCTTCACCTCCAGATCCAGCCCGGTGATTGTGGCCACTTCCCGGACCTCGGACTCGTAGGCAGCCAGGTCGGCGACCGTCGAGATTGCAGTATCGGTGAACAGCATGGAGAAGTTTCAGGTTCCAAATTCCAGGTTCCAGGTTCAATCCGCCTTGCGATGAATGGTGCAACGGCGGCGACTTGAGACCTGGAACCTGGAACCAGGAACTATCGTTTCAAGTGCTTCTCTGTTTTTGAGCCGATCTTGCGGGCGTCGGCTTCGGTAATGACGTTGACCTGGATGCGGGCGGCGGCGCGGCGCGCCTCTTCGTCGGCCTGCATCCGGCGCAACTGCTCGCGGAAGGCGGCCGCCTGCTGGGGCGTGGCCAGCTCGGCCGTTCCTTCCACGATCATGCGCGCGGCCACTTCTCGGGACGCTTCCAGCAGCACGCCGGCGCGGCCGCCCTCGGGCGTGGCACGGCTTACCAGCACGGGCCACTCCTCAGGGATGCCCGCCCGCGCTTCGCGAATCTTGCGGTAGTAGTTTCTCAAGTCCATGGTTGGGAAGGAATGGGGGCGGGCACAGGGCCCGCCCTACAGTATTGTTGTAGGGGCGACTTTTCTGGTCGCCCCTTTCCGACGGACGGTCGCGGCTCTGCCGCGAGGTTTGGTTAGCTGTAGACCTGGATGCCGAAGGAGTTCCGCAGCACGGCGCAGCCGTACAGCACATCGACGGTGAACTGCTGGGCCAGCGTGTTTGGCTGGTAGCTCATCACCACGCGCATGCCGAAGTTGCCCAGCTCGGCGTACTCGGCGATGGCCCCGGTGCCGGGGATCGGCTGCGGCAGGCGGCGAATCACCAACCCCAGGGCGTCCGGGGAGAACGCCAGGTTGTGGGTGGTGACCGTCGAGGTCCCGGTCTTGGCCACGAACTGCGAGCGGAACACCAGGAAGTCCTTGATCTTTCCGACAGTGCCGGAGACCAGCGTCTCGACGCCGGCCTCGCCCGCCGTGTGGTATTCGCTGAAACGCTCGATCTGCCGGATGGCGGAATAGGCGTCGGGATCCACCACCAGGAACTTGCGCGCCGCCGACGGCACCTTGGCCTTGAACAGCGCCGATTCGGCCGCGTCGATCACCGGCTCGGTGATGGCCGTGGCCGGCGTGCCGACCGGCATGTTGGCGGTGAAGCCGGCGTACTTGCCCAGCAGGTCGGTCTCGATCTTCTCGGCCAGCGCCACCACCGCCGGCTGCATGTAGATTCTCAGCAGGTCGGGGACGGCCAGGACCTTGGTGACGTCGGGCACCTGGAAGGTGGCCTCGATGTGAGTGTTGAGAACGATCTGTGCGTTGGCCAGATCCGGGTTCTGGGGAGTGACGGTGCCGTCTTCAGCAATGTTGTGCGCCTCGAGCGCCGGCGAGATGGGGATGTTGATGGTGTCGCCCGCCTGCGCCAGCACCGGTTCATAGTTGCGGTTGACCAGGTTGCCCATGACCAGGTTGCCGACCAGGGCGGGGAGGGCGTCGGCCGCCACCAGCTTGACGATGGCCTGCGCGACGTTGGAGGACGTAATCGGTGGCATTCTCTTCTCCTAAAGTTTTGTTTGTTTTCCGGGGAAAGTAGGCAGGAGGCAGTAGGCAGGAGGCAGTCGCCAGGCATTACTGCCTCCTGCCTCCTGCTTACTGCCTCCTGCTTACTGCCTCCTGCATACTGCTTACAGCGCTTGCCCCAGGGCCTGGGCGGCGACCCGCGCGATTTCGCTTCGTGCCTGTTCGAGTTCCTCCGGGCTCATGCCCGGGCGGATGCGCTCCAGCGGGAAACCGCTGGCGGTCGAAGCCGGCCGCGATGGGGCGGCGCCGGCGCCCCCGGCGATGCGTGCCGGCTGGAATTCGGGATTCGCGGCCACCCACGCGGCCAGGTGCTCGCGCAGCGCCGAAAGGGTCCCGTCTTCGCCTTTGCCGTACAACCGCCCGTCTTCGCCGCGCACCACCTCATCCTTTACGCCGCGGAAGGCCAACTCCACCTTTCCCACGCCGAGTTGCTGCAGCTCCGCCTTGACCGCCGCGAACCGCTCCGCCTGCTCGGCCTGCTGCTGGGACCGGCGATTTTCATCGACCAGTTCGTTCAACCGCTTTTCCATCTGCTCGCGCTTCTTGCGTTCCTGCGCGAGTTCCGAGCGCAGCCCGGAGTTCTCCGGGTCGCGCTGCGCGTACGCCTTCTGGATGGCCTCTTCGATGATGCGGGACAGGTCGAGTTCTTCGCGATTCGGGGTTTCGTTTTCCATATGCTTCACACCGACGGGAGCCGCGGATGGCGGAGATCCAACCTATTGAATCTGCCCAAGCTTCGGTCAGCTCGGCTGCTGGTAGCCGGCCTCAATCTCCCGGACGATCTGGTTCTTCAGGGCCTGTTCGGAATCATCCAGGAACCGCAACGCCAGGCGCGTTTCCAGTTCACGCGCGAAGGTAGGCGAATGGGGCGCCAACTCGCGGAGGCGCGCGGCGTCCTGCAACTCGGTCGAAAAATCCCGGATATCGAAGCGGTCCAGTCCCTTCACGTCGATGGCCAGATCATCCTGGCGGGCCGCGGCGACCGCGCGCAGGGTTTCCTTCATGGTGCCCTTCACCATGTCCCCGTAGGCACGGAGCACTTCCTGGGTGACCGCGTAGTCGCGCTCCTTGCTGATGCCCGACTGGCCCAGGTTGCGCGCCTCATTCCCGCCCGCCTGCACGATCAGGTAGCAGATGCGGTAGATCTCGTCCTTGAGCCGCTCCAGGTTGTCCTGCGCGATCCCGTAGACCTTGCCTTCCGGTTCCGTCCAGCCGAAGCGGTCTTCCGGACCAAGCTGGATGTAGTAGCTTTCGCCGACGATCTGGTGCCATTCCCGCTCGCTGTACACCACGGGCATGGCGAACAGGCCCATGTGCAGGGCCCAGGACAGGGCGTTGGACTTGTTGAAATGCTCCTGCTGCAGCAGCGCCGCCTTGTTGGAGAGCCACAGTCCATCGCTGAGGCGCAGGGGGATCAGCGGGACGCGGCTCTGCGAGGCCAGCGCATGGGGGCCGGACGCGGCCAGGGGCACGGCCGATCCGGGTTTGGGCCGCTTGCCCGGGTCGCGCTCCACCGAGTAGACGCGGTATTCGTTGCGGTCGAAATACGTCCAGGTATCGCGCCACACGTCCACCGGGGATTCAAACGAGGGCTGGAAGCGCTCGCTGGTCTTGATCACCACCCATTCGAAGTTCCCCGCGGCGTCCAGCCGCCAGTTGATGATGTCGAGCGGCGCGTACTGGACCAGGTAGGCGCGCGATTTGCCGAGCGCGTCCTCTTCGGCCCGCGTGGTTGCCGCCGCCTCGATGCGCGGGAAATCAACCAGAACGAACGAGTCCCGGTAGATCAGCGCGCCAATGAACACGCGGCGGAAAAATTCGACAAAGTCGGTGCCGGTCCGGTCGCAGTCTTCCAGCAGCGTTTCATAGAACTCGTGCCCCAGGCCGTGGAACAGGATTTGGGGCTCGGTGCGGAACAGGGTCGCGGCGTACCAGTCGATGATCGAGCCGATGTAGTTCTCGTAGAAGACGCGCGACAGCCGCTCGAAGTACACCTCGGCAGGCTCTTTCTGCCGCTTCACCAGGTAGTTGTGGGCGCGCCGCCGGAATTGCTCTCCGCCGCTGTAGAAATCGCGGCAGCGCTGCCAGGCCTCCAGGTTGGCCGCATACTCCGGATGCTGCCGGTCCAGCGTTTCAATCGATAGAGACGTCATTGGAGTTGAGAGTTATGAGTTATGAGTTAAGAGTTACGATCGGTGAAGAGTGTGAACTCTTAACTCATAACGCTTAACTATCAGAACAGCCTGCCGGGCTTTTCGCCGACGGCGGCCGAGGGCCGGAACTCGTACCACAGGTAGTAGCCCAGCGCGTCGGAAGTGTGCGTGCGCGCCGGGTCGGCCTTATCGATTACCGTGCTGTGCGGCTTGTAGCAGACCTGCTCCAGGTCGGCGATCAGCTCCCGGCAGCGGGGATCAAGGAACAGGCTGCACTCCCCGGCCGCGTTTCTGAGCCGCGCGTTGAGCACGTTGATCCGGTCGCGCACCGGCGGGTTGCTTCTCGGCACGCGAATCGAGAACCGTGGTGCCGGCCGCGTCCGGAAGAATTCCCGGATCATGTGGTAGTCCGATTTTCCGGTGGCCGAATGGGCGCTGGAGCCGGCCGCGTCGCCGTATACCATCAGTTCGCCCCGGTGCGCGCCCCAGCGCGCCATGAACTCCCGGCAAACTTCCGGTGTCGAAGAGGTGGCCAGCACGACCTCGTCCAGCACCGAGACCTCACCGCCGCGCTGTTGGCAGATCACCGAGCTCATCGGCGTAACGTTGAAATCCCAGGCCCAGCGAAGCGG
This sequence comes from Acidobacteriota bacterium, assembly GCA_026394175.1. GTDB lineage: Bacteria > Acidobacteriota > Terriglobia > JAJPHL01 > JAPKYU01 > JAPKYU01. The sequence goes on from JAPKYU010000543.1 coordinate 9,775, forward strand.
CAGCCGCGGGTCGTACTCGATGGTTCGGACGTGGACGTTCCGTTCAAAGGCGTAATAGATCTGGCCCTGCTGGACGTTGACGAACTTGCCGAGCGCCTCCTGCTCGTAGAACCGCGCATCGTAGGAGCAGCGGAGGCGCTCGTAATAGTCCGGCACCTGCGCCAGGATGTAATGGTTCTCAAGTGGCGCCGCCTCGATCAGCTCGTAGCCGGCGACCGGATGACTGCGGAATTTCTCATAGGCCCAGTCAAAGCCCCGCGGAGTGAACGCGGCAAAACCGCACAGGCGGGAAGCCCGCGGGTCGCGCAGCCGGGCCTCCAGCCGCAGCCAGGCCTCCGGCCGGGTGTAGGTCAGCTCATCGATTCCAAACCATGCCAGGTTAGGACCCCGGAGCCTCTCGTAGTTGTCCAGGGCACGAAACAGAACCACGGAGCCGGACTCGAGGAGTACGCGGTTCTCTGCCCGCAGCCACTCATAGCCTACCTCGGCCGCTCGGCACGCTTCGAAGAACTGCACCTGCAGCGCGTCACGCAGCATGGGAAACGTCGGCGCGCCGAGCAGGCCCGTGCAACGCTGGTTCTGGTACGTGAGCGCAATTGCTTCCTGGCAGAGCTCCTGGCTCTTGCCGCTCCCGACCGGCCCGCAGAACGCTTTGAAACGCGCTTCGCTGTCGTGGAAGCGTTGCTGGGAAGGCAGCGCCTCGTAAGGAATCAGCCTTGGGATTCGCTCCCAGGTTTCACCCAGCGCGCCTCGATCAGCACTCCCTTGTGGCGTTCCCATCGGTCGGCTGTTTCCAACAGGCGGATCAGGTCGCTGGCCGAAAGCTTGATCTCCCCTTTGGCGACCTTCTGTCTGGCCAGGAGCAGTGCTTTACGGATCAGGTCGCGGGCGTCAACCGGCGTCTCTTCTTCGGCGGCAGCCCGGTGCTTGGCTGGCGCCCCGGCTCCGGCCGCTCTCTTGCGCTTGGGTCCAGGCATGTAATGTCAGTTAAGAATTTTTCTCTTTCCCTCTGATTTCAGAATAGCATAGTTGTCAAGAGTGTCGGTCCGCGTGCTCTCTGGATCCTATTGATTATAAGGCGAATAAAGTCCGGACAAACAAAGTTGGCGATCACCCGCCAGCGCACAAATGCCGGGGAATCAGGCAGTTAAATTTTCGGGGATTCTGCCGAGGCGATCTCTTCAATGACGCGCAACGCCGCTTCCCGGGGATCGGGTGCCCGGGTTATGGGACGGCCGACGACGATGAAATCCGCGCCGGCGGCGATGGCTTCGCCGGGCGTGGCCAGCCGCTTCTGGTCGCCTGCTTCGCCGGCCCATGCCGGCCGAATGCCCGGCACCACGAGCAGGAAGGGGGGTGGAAGGCGGCGCCGCAGTTCGACAACCTCGGCCGGTGAGGCAACCACGCCGTCCAGACCCGCCTCGGCGGCCATGTCCGCCAGGCGCAGTACCTGCTCGCCCGGCGAACACGTGAGCCCCAGGCGCGCGACGTCCTGCTGATCGAGGCTGGTCAGCAGAGTCACGGCGATGACCCGGACTCCCGGCGCCGCTTCCACGGCGGCCTGGTGCGCCGCCCGCATCATCGCCACCCCGCCTGAGGCGTGGACATCGAGCATCGCGATCCCAAGCCGCGCGGAGGCAGCGGCCGCCCCGGCCACGGTGTTGGGGATGTCATGGAATTTGAGATCGAGGAATACCCCGTGGCCTCGAGCGCCCAGGTTGCGGACCAGTTCCGGCCCGGCAGCCGTAAACAACTCGCTGCCGACCTTCATCATGGCGACTGGGGCATCACCCAGCCGCCCGACCAACTCCAGTGCCGCCTCGCCGGAACGGCAGTCGAGCGCAACAATGAGCCGAGATTGGCAGGCATTGCTCAACGCTTAGCAGGATTGTGGGCCGAGTTGCCCCGGCCGCGTGTTCCTCCTCCTACCTCATTTTAACGGCGTAGAGGCGGACGGGGAAGTACCGTCTACAAGCCGTCCTTAGGGAATTGGTTAATCTCACTGGGTTTCGGCCGTCGAACCTGTCAATTCGGCCAGTGCCGCTGGTGAATCCTCGACCAGTTCCAGCCGAACGGGGAACCGGCCCCGCTGGATCGCACCCAGCGACTCGGCGGCTGCATAGGAAAGGTCAAGAATCGATCGGCGGTCGGCAGGACCGCGGTCGTTCACCCGGACGACCACAGAACGCCGGGTCAGCAAGTTGGTCACCCGCACCAGGGTGCCAAGGGGCAGGCGGGGGTGGGCGGCGGTCATCGCAAACATATCGAACTGCTCGCCGCTGGCGGTTGTCCGCCCGTGAAAACGGTCCCCGTACCAAGTGGCCTTGCCGACCTGGTGAGGTTGCGGGTCGATCCGCCGGAGGGGTTTCTTGCGGGCGCCGGGTGTCGCCTGGGCCTTGCTGCCCGAGGGCGTACCCGTTCCCAGTACCATTACAAGCGCCACACCGACCATTGCATGGTTTCTCATAGTAACCGGGTAAAGGCGATCTATCCGCCGATCCCTGACAGCTCTCCTTCCGGCCCGCCCGGAGGCAAGCCCCCAAAACAGAAATAGGGTCGTTTCCGACCCTGCTGTCTATTATATAGCAGATTCCTGATCTCCGGCGCACGGAACCGGCTGCCGGCTATTCCTTCCACTTTGGCTGAGCCAAAAAATGATTTATGTTGACAACGCCCACGGCTTCTGGCTAGCATCGTTTCGTTGGACGCGGAGTGAGTGTTTAGGTAACTGCGCGTCCGCAAACAACTGAATAACTGATTCACCCTGAATCATCCAGAGTGGCCGAGGGATCAGGCCCGATGACGCCACGGCAACCGCCCCGGTGAAGGAACATGCCGGGGGGCAGGTGCCAACTCCTGCCCTGTGCAATGACACGGGGGAAGATGTCAAGGGGCGAGGTTGAGATTACCTCTTCCGGCCCCGGAAGAGGTTTTTTGTTACCCGCCGGGCGACACATTCCCCAGAAAAAGAGGCTGGAGGCTGGAGACCAGGGGCTGACGGGAGCCGAGGATGGGCAAGCTGCTGGGTCTCAGTTGCAGGGAATGCGGGCGGTTGGCGCCGGTGGAAGGGACTTCGTACTGCGAGGAGTGCTTCGCGCCGCTGGAGCCGGCATACGACTATGAGGCGGTGCGGGCCGAGGTATCGCGCGAACTTTGGGCCTCGCGCCCCGCCGACATCTGGCGTTACCGGGAGCTGCTGCCCCTGTTGGGGCCTCCGGAGGCCGCTTTGCCGGTCGGTTTCACCCCGCTGCTGCCGGCACGCAAGCTCGGCCGGGTCCTCGGGCACCGAGTGCTGTTTATCAAGAACGACGCCGTCAACTACCCGACGCTTTCCTTTAAGGACCGGGTCGTGGCGGTGGCCTTGAACAAGGCCATCGAACTTGGCTATGACACGATTGCCTGTTCTTCAACCGGCAACCTGGCCAACTCGGTGGCCGCGCAGGCGGCGTTCGCCGGCCTGAAGGCGGTGGTTTTCGTGCCGGCCGAACTGGAAGAGGCCAAGCTCGTGAATACCCGCATCTACGGCGCCACCCTTGTGCGGGTGGACGGCAACTACGACGCCGTCAATCGCCTGTGCACCCAGATAGCCCAGGAGCAGCGCTGGGCGTTCGTAAACGTCAACCTGCGGCCCTACTACGCCGAGGGCTCCAAGACGGTCGGCTACGAGATCGCCGAGCAGTTGGGCTGGCGGTTGCCCGATGCCGTCGTCGTTCCGATGGCCGGCGGTTCGCTGATCGGCCGGGTCCACAAGGCGTTCGGCGAACTGGGCAAGCTGGGGCTGGTCGAGCCCCGACCGGTAAAGATCTTCGGGGCACAGGCCAGCGGTTGCGCCCCCATCGTGCGCGCCGTCCAGGCCGGGCGCGAACAGATTGTCCCGGAGAAGCCGAACACGATAGCCCGGTCGCTGGCCATCGGAAACCCGGCCGACGGCCTGTTCGCCGCCCGCGTGATCCGCGATTCGGGGGGCTGGGGTGCGCATGTCTCCGACCAGGAGATCATCGAAGGGATTCGGCTGCTGGCCAGTTGCGAAGGGGTCTTCACCGAAACGGCGGGGGGCGTGACTGTCGCTTCCTTCCGGCGCCTGCTCGAGGAGGGACGCATCCAGCCGGACGAAACCACGGTCCTCTGCATCACCGGGAACGGCTTGAAGACCATCGACGCGGTCTGCGGCGTGGGAGGGGAAGAGTTCCTGATCGCCCCGAAGCTGGCGGAATTCAAGCGCGTGGTGCTCGGCGCCACCCGTTTTCAGCAGCCAGTCGCCTTCGCGGAAGCCGCCCCGATCGTGAGTGGTGGGCGCTGAGATAGTGAAGATCGGAGAGGATCAGACATGCCGGTTACTGTGAGGTTGGGTTCCCCGTTCCGCCGTCAGACCAACGGACAGGAAACACTGGAGTGCGCGGCCTCCAATCTGCCGCAGTTGTTTCTCGAGCTGGAATCGCGCTTTCCGGGGCTGACCAAGAACCTCTGCAACGAGCGGGGGGAGCCGAGGCCCTTTCTGAATGTTTACGTGAACGACGAGGACATCCGCTTCCTGGGTGGCACAGGCTATAACTTTTCCGACGGAGATGAGGTGCTGTTAATCCCCTCCATTGCCGGAGGCAGCCGATGACGATCTGCGATCTCTGTTACCAGCGGGGGAAGATCAACGAGGCCCCCGAGACCTGCGTCGAATGCGGCGCCGATATGTGTCCGGACCACGGCCTGGGCGAGTTTTGCTCCGCATGCCTCGTCCGCGAGCGTGAGGTCACGTTGTTGTTGGCCGCCGCTCCCGCCTGACGGACACACCCGTTCTGTAAATGGCGGCCATGTGGGGCGACCACCCCTGGTCGCCCCCCGACACACATACCCAAGCGGGCGGCGACCACATGGGGTCGCCCCAACATTTTCATTTCTGGAACCCGAGCGGCCCCTGCTCCATCTCTTCTTATATGAGACTCACGTGGCGGCGAACTTTTCCGCTGCCACGCCCTCTGCCGAAAAAGGAGGCTGCGACCGGTGTCCGAATTGGCCACGAAAAGCTGTGAACCCTGCCGAGGCGGCGTGCCGCCGCTGCAGGGCCAGGAACTGGAACGTCTGCAGCGCGAAGTGCCCGGATGGAAGATTGTCGAGGACCATCACCTTTATAGGCTCTTTCATTTCCCTGACTTCAAGACCGCTCTTGAGTTTGTCAACAGAGTCGGTGAAATAGCCGAGGAACAGGGCCACCACCCGGCGATTCACTTCACCTGGGGCAAGGTCGAGATCACCATCTGGACGCACAAGATCGACGGCCTGGTGGAGGCCGATTTCATTTTGGCCGCGAAGATCGACGCGCTACGGAAGTAACCAGCGGGTTCTGCCGGCTGCGGGCGCAGCAAATGCGCAACGGTGCCCCGGAAGTGCGCCCACAAGGATGGCTTCTACGCCGCCGCCCCCGTTTCGCTCGCCGCACGCCATTTGACCTGGAGTCCGCGCGGTGATAGTGTAACGGGTCGTTCCCACTCCAAGCACAATCAGTCAGAACGGCGCCTCGCGATCAGCCGCCAGGCATAGAGCATGGACCGGATGCCGCAGCCTTGGGACTACCTCGTGGTTACCGCTTCCAGCGCCGCGCAGGCGGATTCCTACGAGCGCCAGTTGCGGCTGCGCCGCGAGACCGGTCTGTTATCGCAGGCCCGCGAGGTGCTGGTCGTGCCGGACCCGGGCGGCCGCCGCGCTGGCAGCGGCGGCAGCACCCTGTTCTGCCTGGCCGACATCATCAATCTGCAGCAGTTGCCGGATGCGGGGACAAGCGCAAATCAGCCGCCGCCCGAAGACGTTCTCCGCCGGCTCCGCATCCTTATCATTCATGCCGGCGGCGACTCGAAGCGTCTGCCGGCTTACGGGCCTTGCGGCAAGCTCTTTGTGCCGCTACCGGGAGAGACCTGCAGCGCGCTCGGCTGGACATTGTTCGACCGGATGGCTTCGAGCCTCCTGAGCCTGCCGGCGCGGGAACAGGGTGCCGGCCAGGTTGTCGTTGCTTCCGGCGACGCCCTCCTGCTGTTCGACCCGGACGCCTTTCAGCCCGCGCCCGGCGGCGTGACGGCGCTCGGCAGCTACGCGCAGCCGGAGGCGGCGCGCCGCCACGGCGTGTTCAGTGTTGCCGGCGACGGCACTCTCCGGCTCTACCTCCAGAAGCCGTCACCGGAAGAACAGCAGAGGATGGGTGCCGTCGATCGCTCTGAGCGATCGGTGCTCGATCTCGGCCTGATGAGCTTCGATGCGGCCACTGCGGCCGCGTGGCTCAAGGCCTTCGACTTCGGGTACGGCCCGGATGCCGCCTTCGGCTGCACCGCCGCCATGCGCGAAGAAATCCTGGGCCGCGGCTTGGACCTTTATCGGGAAATCTGCTGCGCCATGGGCGCCGAAGCCACCCCTGAGCATTACCTGGCGGCCACCGGTGCAAGCGGCTCGTCCTGGGGCGAGCAGGCGCTGGCTGCTTTGTTTCCCGCGCTCCACCGGGTTCCCATGCGCGTCTCGGTAGCGCGGCGCTGCGGCTTCCTCCATTTCGGAACGACCCGGCAACTGGTGGAGAGCGGCCTGGCGTTGCTGGAACACGACCAGGGGGCGGCGCCGGCCTCTTCGCGTGTTATCGTGAACTGCGAAGTTGGCAGCGGAGTGGCTGTCACCGGCTCAGGCGCGTGGATCGAGGGCTGTCGCATCAAGGCCCCGGTTTCATTCGGCGGCGGCAACGTGCTGGTTGGCGTGGACGTCACCGAACCGCTGGCGCTCCCCGCCGAGGCATGCCTGGACGTTTGGCCGGGCTTTTCGCGTCACGGCACTCCGGTCTGCTTTGTCCGCTGCCACGGCTTCCGCGACGCGTTCAAGGACAAAGTCGGGGCCGGCGCGCTATTCTGCGGCAAGCCGCTGCTCGAGTGGCTGGGAGTTGTCGGGGCGAAGCCCGAGGACGTATGGTCCGGCGACGTTCCGCTTGAAGACCGGACGCTTTGGGATGCGCGCGTTTTCCCGGCCGAACGCAGTTCGGCGGAGTACCGCAACTGGCTTTGGATGTACGATCCCGGCTCGGCAACAGCCGCGCAGAGACTGGCCTGGCTGGCCGCCGACCGCTACAGTGCGGCCGAGATCGCCCTCCGGTCCGACCAGAGCGCGTTCCACGACCGGCGGGCGGCGATCCGCGAGAAAGCTGTGCCGCCGGCGAGGCGGCGGTAGAATGGGCCCTTTCGTCGGTGATCCATATGCGCTATGCAGTGATTATGGCGGGCGGCTCTGGGCTCCGGCTCTGGCCCATGAGCCGGAACACGCTGCCCAAGCAACTGATCCCTTTTATCGCCGGCCGCAGCCTGCTGGAAAGCGCCGCCGCGCGCCTGGAAGGGTTGATTCCGCCCGAGCGGCGGTACATCTGCGCGGGCCAGGCGCACCGCGAAGCGATCCTGCGGGCCTTGCCCGGATGGAGTGCGGACGGCTACCTGGGGGAGCCGGTCGGCCGCGACACCGTCAACGCCGCCGGTTTCTGCGCGGCGGTGATTGCCCGGCGCGACCCCGACGCGGTGATCGCCGTCTTCACTGCCGACCACCTGATCGAGCCCGTTGATGAATTCCAGCGGATTGTGAGCAACGGGTACGCTCTGGTGGAGCAGCACCCCGACACCCTGCTCACCTTCGGCATCGCTCCCGATACGCCCTCCACCGCTTACGGCTATCTGGAATTGGGCGAGGAACTGGGGAGCGGAGCGCGGCGCGTCAGCCGCTTCCATGAAAAACCGAATCCTGAAGCGGCCCGGAAGTACTTCGAGGCCGGCCCCGATTGCTACCTCTGGAACTCCGGCATGTTTGTCTGGCGCGCGGCTGCCCTGCTCGATTGCCTGTTCCGCTATGAGCCGGAGACACACGGCCTGCTAATGCAGATCGCGGAGGCCTGGGACAAGCCCTCACGGCAGGCGGTCCTGGAGCGGATCTATCCCGGACTGAAGAAAACCAGCGTGGACTATGCGGTGATGGAGCCCGCGTCGCGCGATCCGCTGGTCCGCGTGGCTGCGTTGCCGATGCGTCTTCGCTGGCTCGATGTCGGAAGCTGGCCGATGTACGCCCGTACCCTGGCTGAGGATGACCGGGGCAACGCGGTCGCTGGCGCCAAGGCGCTCGTGCAAGACTCCAGGAATACACTGGTTGCCTCCAGCGATCCCAACCATCTCGTCACGGTTCTCGGATGCCGGGACCTGATCGTGATTCACACTCCCGACGCCACCCTCGTCTGTTCGCGATCGGAAGCCGAAGCGATCAAGAAGCTGCACGAACTGGTGCGCCGGCGTTTCGGCGACGAGTACGTGTAGTTGAACCACAAAGGAACGAAGACCACGAAGGTACACAAAGGAAACGGTCTTTGTGATTCTTTGTGTTTTTTGTGCCTTTGTGGTTCATTTTCGGAGATCGGCTACAATTGCTTTTTTTCGATGACACTGCACGAAGTGGTTCTCTTGTTCTCCTCGGCGGTGCTCGCCGGCTTGCTGAACTCGGTGGCCGGGGGCGGCAGCTTCGTTTCTTTTCCGATGTTGATCTTCACCGGCATGCCGCCCATCAACGCCAACGCCACAAACACGGTGGCGCTGTGGCCGGGCACGATCGCCAGCACCGCGGCCTACCGTCGCGAGCTGCGGTCCACGCATCGCCGCCTGCTGGTGCCGTTTGTCATCACCGGATTGGCCGGCGGCCTGCTGGGCGCCATGACCTTGCTCAAAACCCCGCAGGCGACCTTCATGCGCCTGGTCCCCTACCTGCTTGGCATTGCGACCTTGCTGTTCACGTTCAGCGGGCGTATCAATGCCTGGGTGCGCGCCCGGATGCAGCATTCGGGGAACCGGGCGCCGCTGGGCTTGGTCGGCGGGGTGCTCCTGCAATTGATGATCGCCGGATACGTCGGTTTCTTCGGCGCCGGTGCCGGCATCCTGACGCTGGCACTGCTGGCCTTGCTGGGCATGGAAAGCATCCACGCCATGAACGGATTCAAGACCCTATTGGTCAGCGTCGCCAACGGGGTGGCGATGATCGCATTTATCGTGGCCCGGGCAGTGATCTGGCCGCAGGCGCTGCTGATGCTGGTGGGCGCGGCAGCCGGCGGCTATGCCGGCGCCTGGTACGCGCAAAAAATGGACCCCCGCCACGTGCGCCTGATCGTGATTTGCGTAGGCGCCGCCATGACAGTCTACTTCTTTGCCAAGCACGGCTTCTGATTCAGCCGCCCTCCCGCCTTCCCACCGTGTAAGGCGAAGGACCGCGACGAAGGGGCAGGCATAAAAAGCTGTGAAAAGACGGGGGGCCCTGCAATCAGTTCGCGCCCGCCGACTCACAACGGGTGACTGATTCGTGATAACTGCGGCACGCAGCGGTGTAGTATGCTGGAGCCGCGAGGCACCATGGGCGCCCCCGATAGCCGCCGGAAATTCCTGTTCACCGTCGGATCGCTGGTGGCGATTTCGGCAGTGATCATTATCAGCCAGGTGTCGCTGAACGTGCCCTTCGTGCGTCCGGCGGCCAGCCAGAGCACCGTTTTGCTGTTCGTGCTCTCCATGCTGGTCTCGCTGGCGTTCGTGGTGTTTGGCTTCATCCTGGCCCGCAATGTCCTGAAGCTGTACATCGAGCGGCGCTCTCGGATACTGGGATCCAAGTTCAAGTTCAAGCTGGTGGCCGGGGCGCTCGCGCTCTCGGTGCTGCCGGTGATGTTCCTGTTTTACTCCTCGTATGCGCTGATGAACCGGACGTTGGACAAGTGGTTCAGGCAGCCGTTTGAGCAGATCACGCGCGATACGGAGCAAATCGTCAAGGAACTATCCGCATACGCTTCGATGAAGACCGAAGGCGACGCCCACAGCGTGGCCGCCATGCTGGCGGCTGGGGGCGCCCCCGGGCTGCAGGATCCGGCGGAGCGACTGGCCCAGGCCGGCCGCTTGAACAGCGTGGACTACCTGGCTCTGCTCGACGGCGGAGGCCGGGCGCTGGCCCGCTACCCGGCCGAAGCGCCCGACATCCTGCCGGCCATTCCGGCCGCGGACCGCCTGACAACGGAGCCGGTCCGCCGGGTGATCACCGCCGCCGGCTCGGAATACACTGTGGCAGTGCTGCCGCTGCAACCAGGCGCCGCCCGGCTGGTTGCCGCCAACCGCCTGCCGCCCGGCTTGTCGGCCCGCCTCGCGCAGATGAACCGCGAGATGCGTAATTATCAGCGCCTCCAGGCCGAGTTCAAGGACATCCGCAAGGTCTACATCAATATCCTGGCGCTGGTGACCGTCATCATCCTGTTCATCACCACCTGGACGGCGCTGTTCCTGTCCAAGCAGGTGACCGTGCCCATCCAGAGCCTGGCGGAAGCGACACAGGAGGTAGGCCGGCACCAGGTGGAGACCTCGCGCGCCGAATTGCAGCGGGCCAACGTGGAGCTCGACGCCCGCAGCCGGTTCACGGAAGCCATCCTGGAAAGCATCCCGAGCGGCGTGATCTCCCTCTCACCCGACCAGCGGGTGCTCAAGATCAATTCAGCGGTGGAGCGGCTGTTCGGCGCCGAGCGGGTGAGCGCCGCCGCGGGCCTCTCGGACCTGTTCACCGGCGGCGATCTGCGGGCGCTGGAACACCTCCTGAAGCGGTCGGTGCGCGTCGGCACCGCCACCAGTCCCTTCGAGATGGAGATCGGCGGGCGGCACCGCAACCTCGCCATCACGGTTTCCTCGCTGCAGCATCCCTCGTCCCGCCTGCGTGGTCGCGAGCAGAACATGGGTTACATCCTCGTCGTCGAGGACATGAGCGACCTGCTGTACGCGCAGCAGGCGGCCGCCTGGCGCGAGGTGGCGCAGCGTATCGCCCACGAGATCAAGAATCCGCTGACACCGATCGCCCTCTCGGCCGAGCGGATTCGCCGGCATGTGGAGCGGATGCTGACGTTGCAGGCAGAGACGCCCCCCGCCGGGAGCCTGCCCGGCAGCCCGCGGAAATCCCCGGCGAGGCACGCCGCGCCTCCGCCCGCCGCCGATCTGGCAGGCGATCCCTCCGCCGATTCCCTGGGGGTGATCGGTGAGTGCTCGCTGTTGATCGAGCAGGAAGTAAACACGCTGAAGAAGCTGGTGGACGAGTTCGCGCAACTGGCGCGCTTCCCCGCGGCGCATCCGGCGCCCTCCAGCATCAACGCGGTCATCGAGAACGCCCTTTCGGTCTTCGGCGGGCGGCTGGATGGGATTCGGCTGGAGCTGGATCTCTGCCCATCCCTTCCTCTCGTGAGCCTGGACCCGGAACATTTCAAGCGTGTCATCGTAAACTTGGTCGACAACGCGGCCGAAGCCATGGAAGACTCGCTGATGCGCGAGTTGCGGATCAGCACCGCCGACCTGCGCGGCGAGGCCGTGGAGGTGGTGGTCGCCGATACCGGCCACGGCGTCACCCCGGAGCTGAAGGAGAAGTTGTTCCTGCCCTCCTTTTCCACCAAGCGGCGGGGTACCGGGCTGGGGCTGGCCATTGTCAGCCGCATCATTGCCGAACATAACGGTTCGATCCGGGTCGAGGAGAATCAGCCGGTGGGCGCGCGTTTCATCATGGAGCTCCCGGTGGAACAGCAGGCGGTGGCCGAGAAGTCGCAGTCCGCCGTGTCGGCAACTGCTTAGCTCCCGGCTATCAGCTATCGGCACCACGCTGCCGGCATGCTGCGGGCTGGTCACCAGCGTCTCGGTGCTTGAGTAACTTACGACTCATGACTGAATGCTGAAAACTGATGGCTGAAAGCTGACAGCTCACCGCTTGCTGTATGAAACAACGAATCCTGGTGGTCGATGATGAGCAGGGGATCCGGCAGTCGCTGGCCGGGGTGCTGGCGGACGAGGGTTATGCCGTCGAAGCGGTCGAGTCGGGGGAAGCGTGCCTGGATCTGATCGCCCGCAAGCCCTTCGACCTGGTGCTGCTCGACATCTGGCTGCCCCAGATCGACGGGCTGGACACGCTGGAGCGATTGCGAAAGCTGGAGCAGCCGCCTGCGGTCATCATGATCTCCGGGCATGGCAACATCGAGACGGCCGTGCGGGCCACCAAGCTGGGCGCATTCGATTTCATCGAGAAGCCGCTCTCCATCGAAAAAACCCTGCTCTCCGTGAAGCACGCGCTCGAGCAGCAGGCGCTGGCCGAAGAAAACATCCGCTTGCGCCGCGGGGTGGAGTCACGCTGCCAGATCATCGGCGAAAGCGTCCCGATCAAAGCGTTGCGGCAACAGCTTGCGCTGATGGCCCCCACCAACGGGCGGGTGCTGATTTACGGCGAAAGCGGCACCGGCAAGGAGCTGGCGGCGCAGGCCATCCACGCGCAGAGCCAGCGGGCGCGGCAGGCCTTTGTGGAAGTGAACTGTGCCGCCATCCCCGAGGAGTTGATCGAAAGCGAGCTGTTCGGGCACCTCAAGGGTTCGTTCACCGGGGCCGTCGAGCACAAAATGGGCAAGTTCCAGAGGGCCGATGGAGGAACACTGTTCCTGGATGAAGTGGGCGACATGAGCCTGAAGACGCAGGCCAAGGTGCTGCGGGCCCTCGAGGAACAGCGCTTTCAGGCCGTGGGCGGCGCCGATGCCATCCACGTGGACGTGCGCGTGGTCGCCTCGACGAACAAGGACCTGGAGGAAGAGATCGCCCGCGGCAATTTCCGCGAGGACCTGTTCTATCGGCTCAACGTTGTCCCCGCGTATCTGCCTCCGCTGCGCGAGCGGCTCGAAGATGTCCCGCTGCTGGCTGCTCATTTCCTCGCCGAGTTCTGCTCGGCCTATGGGCGAAAGCGCAAGCACTTCACCGCGGACGCCATCTCCGCCCTGCAGCACTACACCTGGCCGGGCAATGTGCGCGAGCTGCGCAACCTGGTGGAGCGGGTGGTCATCCTGCATCCGCAACAGGAGCAGATGGACCGCCGGCAATTGCCCCCGCTGATTTTCCGCCAGCCGCGCGCCGCCAACGGCCGGGCCCCCCGCGCCAGTGAATTCTCCACGCTTCAGCAGGCGCGCGCTGCCTACGAGCGCGAGCTGATCCTGAAAAAACTGGAAGAGAGTCAGGGAAATGTCAGCCGAGCGGCCGAGGCCCTGGGCCTGGAGCGCAGCCACCTCTACCGCAAGATGAAATCGCTGGGCATCACCAAAGAATAGGCTGTGGCGGCTCAGCCTTTGGCCTACAGCCCACAGTCCACAGCCTACAGCCTAATTAGCTCCGGCAGCGCGTTCCAGCGGGGCGATGTCGTGCAGGTGGCTGGCGGCGCCCGCCTTTCCGCCGGTGGGCTCGCGGCGCACGTCGAACATGACCGTGCGGCCTTCCTCCAGCGCCTCCCAGTTCAGGCCCACTTCCAGGTCGGTCAGGTGGAAGAAATACTCCTGGCCGTCTTCCCGCTGCACAAAACCGAATCCGCGTTCGCGCACCACTTTCTTGACGCGGCCGGTGCAGCCGGTGGCCAGCGCCGGGGCGCCGTTGGAATCATAGGTGTGGCCGTTCTCGGCCACCGGGGCCGCGGCCACGTAGGTTTCCTGGGCCGCCGCCTTCTCCATGGCGAACTTCTTGCGGCAGTCTTCGCAGAAGAACTGCTCCCGCTTACGCGGGTGGTAGGTGGTCCATACCTTGCGGTCGCCGACGTGCAGCGGCGAAGCGCATTCCCGCTGGTGCCGCTCGAATTTCAGCTCGATTCTGTCGATCAGGTCGTTGAGCCAGATGAGGTCGAAGTCCTTGACCCGCAAGCGGTCCTCGGGGTCGGAGAACTCCGGGCTGCAGCAACCCTGGATGCTGGCGATGGCCACCCGCTTGCCCATCCGCCGCACGTGCTGCAGGACGGGGCGATAATCGCGGTCGCCGACCACCACCAGGGCGAGGTCGTAGGCGTAAGGGATGGCCGCATAGTAGAGCAGCGCGGTGGCCAAGGCGATGTCCACGCACTTCTCTTTGGGCTCGAAACGGTCGCCCGGCAGGCGGTCTTCGCGGCGCAGGCGGCGCCCGCGAAAATCGATCGGGAAGGTCTCGACTTCGTAGTGGTATTCCTCCTTCAACGTAGCGTAGAAATCGAGTTGGCGCTGCACCGCTTCCTCGTCGCGCAGGTCGTAGTTGGCCGGATAGCTGCCAAACAGGTAGGTGCGCACCAGGTCCAGTTCGGGGATGCCCAACTGGCGGGCCACTTCATCGCCCAGCGCTTTCGGCAGCAGCCCGTAGTGGATGTGGAAATCGCGGGTGCCGTAGACCTCGCCCAACCGGGGCGTATTGCGGTACAGCCAGGTGCCATCCACAAACAACATCAATTTCGGCATACCAATATCCTTCGACCGGCCAACTAATCCGGACCAGGAGCCCGCCGGCCGCGGCCGAACAGATAAGGAACGGCCCGCCGGGCGGGAATGCTGAACCACACCAATTCCTCCCCGGCCGCCCGCTCCTCCGCACCACTCAATTCGCAAGACGCTGCAACCGGAGAGAACAACAGAAAAACCAGGGAATAAGGGCCCAACCGCTCATGAGGATACATCCGCAAGCTCCTGGGGTGAAAGAGAAAAGCGCGAGCCCGGATCGGCCTGGACGCGGGCGGGGAAAAGCAGATCACGACGAGTGGTGCGAACGGAGGGAGTCGAACCATTCGCGGTTTTAGAAAACACGTAAGTTACTGATTCCACGATAGGCATGAAGGGCAAGAAGTGCACGAAATGCAGGGGCGTGGCACATTTTTGACACAGTGTTGCGGGAAATCGGTCGCGGAGGCCAGCGCATGGCGGCCGGCCAGTGAGAACAGGAGACGACGCTTGAATTACTACTGCCGGCGGTGTGGAGGCAAACTCGACAACCCGCGCCGCAAGTTTCACCCTGGCTGTCTTGATGCGGACAAGCGGGAACGGACTGCTGCTCAGCGCCAGCGGGAACGCTCTCGCGCCGAGGCGTTCCACCGGCGCCAGCCCTGCCCCTGCTGCGGGAAGCGGATCGGCGCGCACCCGGTTCGCCAGCAGGCTCCGGCTCCCGCTGTTAACCTAGTGTAGTGCGTCCAACGCTTCTTTACCTTTGGCTGCGGCCCAATGAACAGCCAGCGCCGGAGGCGTGGCCGAAAATAGCCCAGCGATTTATCGCTGGGAAACTGAGAAAAAGGAGCCGAGTCCCGTAGGGACGACCGAACCTC
>JAPKYU010000133.1 GCA_026394175.1 Acidobacteriota bacterium
CACTTCCTCGCCTTCCAACTTGAGCCGCATCGAGAGGCTGTCCAGCACCTCGGGTAGTTCCCATCCCGAAGCGGAGGCGACGAGGGAGCCGGAAACGCGCCCGGCCGCCAGCCCCTCTAGTTGCGGTGACAGCGCGGCCAGTTCGCCCAGCGCCGCCTGGCGAACCTGGCCGTGCACCTGGATGGCCGGCGCTCCCCCAGAGAGGTCCAGCGTTGCGTCTCCGATCCAGGCGCCATCGGCAAGGCGGGCGCGCGCCGGGTTCAGCAAGACACGCCTGCCCGCAATCCGGAAGTCCGCGATGACTTCCTGCATGGTCAGCGGGCGCAGCCGGAGGCGGTCGATCGCCAGCCGGCCCTCGATGCGCAGTCTGGGTTGTGCCGGGGGTGCAGGCGGCTGCCGGGACGATGCCTGTGCGGCGGCCGCCGGCTCGCGCAGGCCGGGCAAAAGGCCACCACGGCCGGGCCGGAGCGCGCCCGACAGCGCTCCACTGCTCACTTCATCGGCGCGCAAATCGGCGCGCAGAACGCCCGGGAGCCGCCACGGAAAACGCAGCGCGCCGGTGATGGTGGCGCCGGCCCAGGCGGCGACAATGCGGGTGGCGCGCACCTGCTCTCCGGTCATCTCCAGGCGGGCCGTATGGATCATGACCGGCGACCCGGAGGCGGAAGGCGTCCAGGGAACGCGCGTCAGTTGCACCCAGCCGGCCAGTTTCGGCGCACTGCCGATCCCCTCGGCACGCAGGTTCAGCGATACCCGGCCAACGGGTTGCAGACGCGTAGATTCGGCCAGGTCCAGGCCCGCCAGGGCCGCCAGCCCGGACAAGCTGCGGAACGGGATATCGCCGCCAGTCGCCGCCAGGCGTCCCACGCCGCCCGCCCAGTTCCAGTCGCCGGCCAGGGTGATGCTGCCGCGCGGCTCCCATTTCACCACGGTGGGCAGCAAGACGGCGTGCGTGCCGTGGAACTCCGCCCGAGCCTCGGGCGCGGCGGCATCCCGCATTTCCAGGCGCCGGCCCCGGAGGAAGCCGTCCACGGCCGGCGGCATGCTTCGCACACGCAGTTCTCCTTCCAGCAGCCCGTCCAGCGGCGCCGCGCGCGACAGTCGAGTCGAGAAGTGCTGCATGGCGGCCAGCACCGTGGCCGCCCGGGCGCCGGAAAACGCCGTCCGGAGATCGCACTGCGGCCGTTCCCACAGGTTCGTCACCGTTCCGGTGGCTTCCAGCTTCCCGGCGCCGAGCGGGGTTTGCAGGCGCAGCAAATGCAGCTTCCCGGCAGGCCCGTCGAGCAGGGCTTCGAAGTCCAGGTCAACAGCGGGGTTGCCCGGAGGAGGAAGCAGGTCCCAGCGGTGCAGGTCAGCCAGCCGGGCGGCGCCCTTCAGCCGCAGCGCCGTCGTTTCTCCCTCCAGCGTGGCGCGCGCGTTCAGCAGCCCGTGGACGTCGTAGTCGCGCCGCGAAGCCAGCACCAGCAGATCGCCCAGGTAGGTGTCGGAGAGGCTCAGTTGCAGCCGGACATCGGAGCGGGAAGCCGCCGCCGGCTGAAACGACCCCTCCGCCCGCCACTGCCCCAGATCCGTGAGGGTGCGGTCGGTGCGCGCGGGCGAGCAACTCAGCCGCAGCAGCAGGCGGGGCGGGGCGCCGGGCGAGGGGTACAGCGCCGCGTCCACATCCGACAGAAAGAAAACGCTCTTGAAATCGCCGGCCTTGAAATTGATGCGCGCGTCCTCCAACTCCAGGTAAGGCCGGGCGGCCAGCGAGCGGGAGGCGGCGGCCGCTCGGGCCAGCAGCCGCTCGATGGCCCAGCGCCCTTCGGCGTTCCGCGCCAGGTTCACGCTGGGCTGAACGAAGACCAGAGAGGAGAAGACCATCCGCCCAGTCCACAGCGAACGCAGGCGCAGCCTGGCCCGCAGCACGGGCATGCGGGCGAAGGGCTCGTTTCCGAAGGCCGGGTCCTCGCCGATGCTTACGTTTTGCAGGTCGAACCCCGGCCAGGCCAGCAGCTTCAGGCGGATGTTGCCGGCCTGCACCGGGCGGCCCAGGCCGGCCTCCAGCGCCCCCACGATCTGGCCGCGAAAGCGGTTGACGTTGACCGCAAAGGGCAACAGCAGCGCCGCGGCGATCAGCGCCGCCGCGGCCAGCAGCATGGTGCGAGTCTGTCTCCGGAAACCCAACGTTCGTTGCTCCAGGTTCACTCTGCGTTCTCGGCGTCTCAGTGGTGAATCCCGGCCGGGATTCATAACTCACGATTCGTGATTCATAACTCGCCTGAGGAACGCGAAGGCGCCCTTGCCCCAGAAGGAATGCGGCCCCGGGAACACTTCGTGGCCAACCAATTGTTCAGCGTCAAAAACCCCGTAGATGCGACGCAGCTCGGCAACCGCGGTGCGCGCTGAATCGACCGGAAATATATCGTCCCGTTCGCCGGATTCGACAAACACCGGGCGCGGCGCGATCAAGCCGGCCACGTCGCTCATCTCCGCCCAGTTCAAGATGCCCGGAATGTAATTGTCGATGCAATGGGCGATGCTGAAAATGCTGTCGCGGTAGCTGGCCAACGAGCCGCTCAACACCGCCGCGCGGATGCGCGGCTCAACGGCGGCGGCGTAGAGCGTCACCGTGCCGCCGCCGGAGATGCCCATGCAGGCGATGCGCCCGGCATCGGCCTCCGGGCGCGAGGCCAGGTAGTCGATGGCGCGAATGACGTCGTAGGTGCGCCAGGCCGCCATCGTCTGGCCCAGCAGCAACGCGGCGCCGGCGGCCGGCTGGCAGGAACTGGTGCCCAGAACCTTTTTGCGCGCGGCCGGATCGCGGCGGCACCCGAACGCCAGTTGCTCGACCACCAGGGCGAGGAAGCCGTGGCGCGCGGCCTGCACGCCGAAGCCGTGCTGGTACTCCTTGTCGGTGGTGTCCGGTTCTCCGTTTTCATCGATACCGGCCACCGGATCGCACCCGCGCCCGTGCCCGGGCAGGCAGATGACCGCGGGCAGCCGCCCGCCGCCCGTGCCGCCGCGCCGGGGAACCAACAGGTAGGCGAACACCGACAGGTCCGGCCGGCTCTGGAACACGACCTTCTCCTGCCGATAGCCCTCGAGCTCGCGGGTCTCGATGGTTTCGGCGCGAAGCGGGCAGCGGGTCGAGGGCAGCCCGCCCATCAGTTCGATCAGCCTGGCGCGGAGCTGCTTCTGCCAGGCCAGGGCCCGGTTGCGGGTAGTGGCCCGGAAGCGGAGGCGCAATGGCGCCGTCGGGTATACCCCGCGCGTGAATTCCAGCGAGTCCAGTTGGCGGCCGGCCGCACGCTCTTCCATCCCATGGAGCGGGCCCTGATACCGTGAGGCGCCGGCGCGCTCGGCAGCCTGCCTGGCCGGCGCGCGCGGCGCCATCGAAGCGGCCAGCGCCCCGGCGGCAAATTGGCGACGCGACATTGCTTTGCTCATTGGCGATCAGTTGTCAGTCATCAGTTATCAGTCGGCAGCGCTCAGCACTGGAACACCACCCGGCCCGCGCAGACGGTGGCCCGGATGCTGATCCGGCCGGCGTCGTCGAGATCGAACAAAACCCAGTCGTCCCTTCGCGCGGGCCAGCCCAGCAGGCGCGCGGGGTTGGCGGAGGCCATGGCCAGCGCGGCGGCCAGCGACAGGCCCGCGAACCGCATGGTATTGCCGACAGCGTGATGGAGTTGCAGGGCGGAACCGGCCAGGCGGTCGGTTCCACGGATCTGCACGCGGCCGGCGGGCGTCAGCTCGATCGGCACTTCGCCGACTTGGTAGGGGCCGGGAGGGCAGGCGGCCGGCGCTACCGCATCGGTGATCAAGATGGACCGCTCCACGCCTTTGGCCCGCACAAACGTCTTCACCACCGCCGGCGCAAGGTGAACTCCATCGACAATAAACGAGGCGGAAAGCTCGTCGGCCGCCAGTTGGTCCCAAATGTAATTGGGGTGGCGGCGGAGCATGCTGTGCGCGCCATTGCCCAGGTGCGTGGAAAGTTTTGCCCCGGCCTTGATCGCGTCCTGAATCTCGCTCTCCGCGGCCGCGGTATGGCCGATGGCGGCCACGATGCCTTGCCCGGCGAGCCACTCAGTGAAGGCCACGCCCCCGGGCGCTTCCGGGGCCACGGTCACCAACCGGATGGCGCCGCCGGCGGCCTCCTGAAAGCGGCGAAACTCATCGCGGTCGGTCGGGCGGACGTGCTCGCCGGGGTGCGCGCCGCGCGGCCCATCCTCCGTCGGCAGGAAGCGGGTGACGCCGGTGGTCCACAGGCGGCGAACCGCGCGGCGGTAATCCTCCACGCCGGCGCCCGGGGTGTTGAAGTCCACGCCGGCGAAGCCATTCACCTGCAGGTCGATCAGGCCCGGCGCCAGCCAGTTGCCTGTTCCGCCGATGTCCGCGCCGGCCCCCGCCAGCTCGATGGTCTCAAGTTCTGAAGTCTCCGGACTCTTTCCCTGGATCAGCATAGAAAGAAAGCAAGCATACCATGCAGGGGCGACCGTCGCCGCGGCGGCCGGCCGGCCCGGCATGGCCATCGACGGATGCGTTGACACGGCCGCCGTCGGTCTTTACCATCCACTGTGCAGGCCGTTCCATGGCGGACGACACCCAAACCCGCACCGCATCTCGCCAGCGCTTCCGCGTGGTGGTGGCCACCACGGTGCTGCTCAGCTTCATCAGCTTCTGGCGCGCGGCCGCCATTGTCCTCAACGACCTCGGTTCCTCCGCGTTCTATGCCTCCGGCATCGCCGAGCAGGCCTTCGGCAAGGCCGCGCCCTGGTTCATCCTGGCCGTCATGCTGTTCGCCAACTGCGTGCGGATGGTCTACATCGAGAGCTGCACGATGTTCACCCGCGGGGGCGTCTACCGGGTGGTCAAGGAAGCGATGGGCGGCACGCTGGGCAAGCTGGCGGTTTCGGCGCTCATCTTCGACTACATCCTGACCGGGCCCATCAGCGCCGTTTCCGCGGGGCACTATCTGACCGGCCTGCTCAACGATTCCCTGGATTACATCGGCATCGTTCAGGATCTGCCGCCCAATTTCAGCTCCATGGTGTTCGCCATCCTGGTGACGCTGTACTTCTGGCGGAAGAACATCATCGGGCTGCACGAGTCCAGCGAGAAAGCGCTGCGCATCATGTACGTGGTGACCGCGCTGGTGATCCTGGTGCTGGCCTGGTCGGGCGTGACGCTGCTGCTGAGGGGCGGGCATTTGGCGCCCTGGCCGGCGGTGGCCAACCTGCACTTCCGCGACGACGCGCTGGGCTGGCTGAAGGGCAGCAGCCTGCCTTCCATCGGCGTCCTGGCCGCGCTGATCGCCTTCGGCCACTCGGTGTTGGCCATGAGCGGCGAGGAAACGCTGGCCCAGGTGAACCGGGAAATCGAGCATCCCAAGCTGAAGAACCTGAAGCGGGCGGGGATCGTCATCGGCGTCTACGCCTTCCTGTTCACCGCCGTCAGCTCCTTCCTCGCCGTGGCCCTGATCCCGGACGCGGACCGGGCGCACTACATCGACAACGTGATCAGCGGCATCGCCATGCACGTGGCCGGCCCCCATCAGTTGCGGCTGGTCTTCCAGGCCTTCGTGGTGCTGGTGGGCACGCTGATGCTCTCCGGCGCCGTCAACACCGCCATCATCGGCTCCAACGGGGTGCTGAACCGGGTGGCCGAGGACGGCGTGCTCACCGACTGGTTTCGGCGGCCTCACCGGCGGTACGGCACCACCTACCGGCTGATCGACATGGTTGTCCTGCTGCAGTTGTTCACCATCGTGGCCAGCCGCGGCAAGGTGTACCTGCTCGGGGAGGCCTACGCCTTCGGCGTCGTCTGGAGCTTCACGATGATGGCCGCCTCGGTCTTCGTGCTGCGCTTCAAGGATCCGCGGCCGCGCGAATGGCGAGTGCCGGGCAATTTCCGCATCGGCAAGATCGAGTTTCCCGCCGGCATCCTGTTGATCGCCCTGGTGCTGCTTTCCACGGCGGTCATCAACCTGTTCAGCAAGAAGGTGGCCACGGTCTCCGGCGTGTCCTTCACCCTGTTCCTGTTCATCCTCTTTACAGTCTCAGAGCGGGTGACGGCACGGCGCCGCGCCGCCTCCACCGGCATGGACCAGTTCAACGTGGCGGTCACCGAACAGGTGAGCTGCGAGCAGGTGCGCTGCCGCCCCGGCAACGTGCTGGTTGCGGTGCGCGACCACAACGCACTCGAGCAGGTGCGCTTCGCGCTGGAACGGGTCAATACCGACGAGCGCGACGTGGTGGTGATGACCACCCGGCTGATGCAGGGGCCCGATTTCACCGAGCATATGGCCGCAGACCAGTTCAGCGAGTATGAGCAGTTGATGTTCTCGCGGGTCGTCTCGCTGGCCGAGAAAACGGGCAAGCCGCTTTCCCTGGCCGTGGTCCCCGGCACCGTTCCCGAAGAAGCGATCATGCTCACCGCACAGCGCCTTCGCTCCTCGACCGTGATGGTCGGGCGGTCATTCAAGATGCCGGCGCAGGAGAAAGCCTTGCGGCTGGGGATGGCCTGGGAGAAACTGCCCAACCCCCGCCCGCGAATCACGCTGCAGGTGATCAGCCCCAGCGGCGAAACGGCCAGCTTTCTGCCGGGGCCGCACGCTCCCTCGCTGCGCCCCGAAGACGTCGAGATGCTGCATCGCGTGTGGCTGGAGCTGGTTGCCGATCCCGGCCTGCACGGGCTCCATCACAACCAGATCATTGCCGTCGCCCTCCGCCGCTTGGCCGCCGGGTTGCGCGCACAGGACCGCGAGTCCTTGTTGGCCGAGCTTCGCCGTTTGGCCGGCGGCCGCTGAGCGCCGGGTTCAGTTGCGCGCCCCTCGCATTGACAGGGCGGGGAGCGGCACGTACCATCAGTTTTTTGGGCCTGGCGCGCTTCGCAGGAAATGCCGGAATTCATTCGCAATCCAGGGGCTTCCGCAACCCGGTTCCGGGTGGTGGTGGCCACCACGGTGCTGCTGAGCTTCATCAGCTTTTGGCGCGCCGCGGCCATCGTGCTGAACGACCTGGGCTCTTCGGCGTTTTACGCCGTGGGCATCGCCGAAGAGGCCTTCGGCAAGACCGCCCCCTGGTTCATCCTCGCCGTGATGCTGTTCGCCTACGCGGTGCGGATGGTCTACATCGAGAGCTGCGTGATGTTCACCCGCGGCGGCGTGTACCGCGTGGTGAAGGAAGCCATGGGCGGGACGTTGGGGAAGCTGGCCGTTTCCGCCCTGATCTTCGACTACATCCTCACCGGTCCCATAAGCGCGGTGACGGCCGGCCAGTACCTGATCGGCCTGTTGAACGACGCCCTGGCGCATTTCCAGGTCGGCCACGCGCTGCCCCGCGACTTCGGCGCCATGGTCGTGGCGCTGCTGGTGACCGTGTACTTTTGGCGCAAGAACGTCATCGGCCTGCACGAGTCCAGCGACAAGGCGCTGCGGATCATGTATGTGGTCACGGCGCTGGTGGTGCTGGAGCTGGTCTGGTGCGGCATCACGCTGGTTCTGCGGGGCGGCCACCTGCCGCCCTGGCCCACGGTCTCCAACCTGCATTTCGAACCGAAGGCGCTGGGCTGGCTGCACGGCAGCGGCCTGGCCCAGGTCGGCGTGATCGCCGCGATGATCGCTTTCGGCCATTCGGTGCTGGCCATGAGCGGCGAGGAAACCCTGGCCCAGGTGAATCGCGAGATCGAGCACCCCAAACTGCCGAACCTGAAACGGGCGGCGATGATCGTCTGGGTTTACTCGACGGTCTTTACGGCCGGCACCGCGTTCCTGGCGGTGGGGCTGATTCCCGACGCCCAGCGGTCGCGCTACATCGACAACATGATCGGCGGGCTGGCCATGAACGTGGTCGGACCGCACGCCGTCCGGCTGGTGTTCCAGGCATTTGTGGTGCTGGTTGGGACCTTGGTGCTCTCCGGCGCGGTCAACACGGCCATCATTGGTTCCAACGGCGTGCTCAACCGCCTGTCGGAAGACGGCGTGCTCACCGACTGGTTCCGCCGGCCCCATAAACGATACGGGACCACGTACCGCATGATGGACATGGTGGTCCTGCTCCAGTTGTTCACTATTCTCGCCAGCCGGGGCCACATTTACGTGCTGGGCGAGGCCTATGCGTTCGGCGTGATCTGGAGCTTCACCATGATGACGGTCTCGGTCCTGGTGTTGCGCTTCAAGAACCCCAGCCCGCGCGAGTGGCGGGTCCCGCTCAACCTGCCGTTTCGGGGCCGCGAAATTCCCCTGGGCCTGATCCTGATCGGCGGCGGCCTGCTGGCCACCGCCTTGGTCAATGTGCTCACCAAGAAGGTTGCCACCCTGTCCGGGCTGACGTTCACGATTGTGCTGTTCGCGGTCTTCAGCGTTTCCGAGCGGATCACAGCGCGGCGCCGCGCGGCGTCCGCCGGCATGGAGCAGTTCAACGTCAGCATGGACGAGCAGTTGAGCTGCGAGCGCGTTCGCTGCCGCCCGGGGGCCATCCTGGTGGCCGTGCGCGACGCCGATACGCTGGAGCAGCTCTACCACGTGCTGGCGCGCACCGACACCGAGGAGCGCGACGTCGTGGTTATGACCACCCGCCTGATGCGCGGCGCCGACTTCTCCGAGCAGCTTCCCGACCAGCACATCTTCAGCGAATACGAGCAGAAGCTGTTCAGCAGCGTGGTCAGCCTGGCGGAGAAGATGGGCAAGCCGGTGTCGCTGGTGGTGGTTCCGGGCATCGACCCCGAGGATGCCATCATGCTGACCGCGCAACGGCTGCAGTCCTCGCGGGTGGTCGCGGGCCGGTCGCAGGTCGTTTCCGCCCAGGAAAAAGCGTTAATCATCGGCCGCGCCTGGGAACGGTTGCCTCACCCCCGCCCCCGCCTCACGCTGGAGGTGATCAACCCCAAGGGAGAGACGGCCAGCTTCTTACTCGGGCCGCATGGTGTCTCGCTGCGCCCGGAGGACCAGGAGATGCTGCACCGCCTCTGGCTGGAGCTAACATCGGATCCGGCGCTGCGCGGCTTGCACCACGAGCAGCTCATCAGCGTGGCGCTCCGCCGCATGGCGGCCGGTTGGCGCGGCGCCGACCGGGAAAGCATCCGCGCCGAGTTGCGCCGGCTGGCCGGCGGCGCCCGAAGGTGAGTTGAGAGTTGAGAGTTAAGAGTTAAGAAATGGGCCGGGTAGCCAATTCATAACTCCTAACTCACAATTCGACGCGGCGGGTAATCAGGCAGAGATAAGCGAGAATGCCGCCCACCAGGATGCCGCCGGTGATGCTCAGGGCCAGCGCGAAGGAGTGGGTGGTGTGGGCGATGTATCCGGTCAGAGCCGGAGCCAGGATGCCGCCCAGGTTCCCGCCGAAGTTTTGAATCCCCGAGACCGTACCCACCAGGCGGCGGGAGCAGACCGCCTGTGTCAGCGTCCAGGTGTTGGGCGAGGCGATGCCCAGACCGCACAGGGCAATGGTCAGCAACCAGACGGCGGTCATCTTGTCTTCCACCAGGCCGGCGGGAACGATCAGGCAGGCAATGGCCAGGCCGATGGCGATGAAAGCCTTCCGCGCCCAGGTCTCCGAGCGGCCCGCCCGCACCAGCCAGTCGCTGAGCAGGCCGGCCAGCAGGATGACCACCGACATGGCGATAAAGGGGATGGAGCTGTAGATGCCCATCTCCCGCGGCGTGAACTTGCGCTCCATCACCAGGTATCCGGGCAGCCACGTCACGTAGACGTACCAGGTATAGTCGTAGGCGAAAAAGCCCAGGAAGATGCCGAGCACGCTGCGGTGGCGCATCAGCGCCAGGCCCTGGAGGAAGCGCAGCGGGGGCCTTGCGCCGCCATCGGCAGCGGCGGCCCGTTCGGGCGCCGGGGCCGGGGCGCCGTCACGCCGTGGCGTTTCCCACTTCCGCAGGAACAGCAGCCACGGCAGCAGCCACACCGCCGGGGCCAGGCCGATGATGAGGAAGTACAACTTGAGCCCGTAGGTGGCCAGGAAGAACGCGCCCACGGCGGTGACCAGGGCCTGCCCCAGCCGAACGCCGGTCAGGTAGGCGCCGGTGACGGCGCCGCGCTCCCGGTCCTGAAAAGAATTGGCGACGGCGCGGGCGCTGGCGGGAAACGACACCGACTGCCCGATGCCCACCAGCATGCGGACCACGATCAGTGCCGCCAGGCTGCCCGCAAACCCGGTGAACGCCGAGGCCAGCGACCACACCACGAACCCGTAGGCGTAGGCGCGCCGCACGCCAAAGCGGTCCACCACCCAGCCGGCCGGAACCTGCATCAGCGAATAGGTCCAGAAGAAAGCCGAGAGCAGGAGGCCCATGACCGCCGGCGAGAGGTGGAACTCGCGGATCATGAAGGGCGCGGCCGGCGACAGCGCGCCGCGGTGGGCATAGCAGGCCAGCATGGCCGTGGTCAGCAGCACCATCAGCCACCAGCGCTGCGGGGATTCCCGTAACAGCCGTTCCGGTTGTGCCGGCGCGGGCGTTGTCTGCACGCCGCCCCCTTTCCCGAACGCGCTCATTCAACCACATCACCGCTGTTGCCGCAACCGTTGTGTCTCAACGCAGAGACGCCAGCCTGCCCCGGCGTGCCGGGGAGGACGCGGAGACACGCGGAGATCCGATCCCCTCTGCGTTGAAGATCCGCGTGCGGCGACAAATCAAACCGGGCAGCCGGTGTAGCGGATGATCAGCAGGGTGATGTCGTCGGCCTGGTAGGCGCCGCGGCTGAAGTCATCGACGGCGGCCAGGATGCCGGACTGCAACTCCGCCAGCGAACCGCCGGCGTGCTGTTCGGCGGCCTGAAGCAGGCGGTCCGCCCCGAACATTTCTTCTTCACGGTTGACGGCCTCGGTGATGCCGTCGGTGACCAGCACCAGGGTGTCGCCCGGCCCCAGACGCGCCGTCTCGGTCTTGAAGTCGGCGTCTTCCATCAGGCCCACCGGCAGGCAGCCTTCGCACTCCCAGGGCACGGCCCGGCCCTGGCGCAACAGCAAGGGCTGGAGGTGGCCGGCGTTGATGAAGTCCAAGCGGCCGTCCAGGTCCAGCATTCCAAAAAACATGGTTGCGTAGCGGCGCATCTCCGAGCGTGTGGCGATGAAGCGGTTGATGTGGTCGAAGACGGGCGCCGGCGCCTGGCCCAAGGTCATGGCCGAGAATGCGCCCTGCAGCATGGTGGTCAACAGGGCGGCGCCCAGGCCCTTGCCGCACACATCGGCGATCAGGAAGGCGCCGCGCCCCGCCTCCAGGTCCATCAGGTCGAAGTAATCGCCGCCCACCGCCAGGCAGGGCCGGTTGACGCCCGTCACCTCGAAATGCGGGAAGCGCTGGAAGGTCTTGGGGAGCAGCGCCTGCTGGATGTCGCGGGCGATGGCCAGCTCTTGCTCCATGCGGCGGCGCTCGCGTTCCCGCTGGACCAGGCGCGCGTTATCGAGGACGCTGGCGGCCTCCATGGCCATGGCATCCAGGATCTTGCGCTGCAGATGCGAAAAGGCGGCCGGGCGGCGGCTGTCCAGGTACAGCACGCCCAACAATTGCCGGGTTGCCACCATGCTCATTTCGCCGGCGCTAAGCTGCGTCACGGAAAACAACGGGATGGCCACCACGGTACAGAGCTGCTGCAGGACCACGCTCATGGCGCCGCCGAGCGCCGTTGCCGCCTGCGACAGGTCGTCCTCGATGACGCCCGACTGCCGCTCCAAGGCGTCGTGGATGGCGGTCTGGCTGGGCGAGATGCTGTCCACCGGCAGATTGACGCCGCCCTGCTGTCGGGCCAGCAGCGGGCGAAGCTCGCCGCCGGGGCCGGCCTCCAGCAGCAGGCCGCGGTCGGCCTCGGTGATTTCCACGGCGCGGTCCACCATGGCGCCCAGCACCTCGCGCAACGGCATGCGCGACTGAAGCAGCGCGGTGGCCTCCAGCAGCAGGCTCAACTGACGCAGGTCGCGCGTGCCGGCCTCCAGCGAGGCCGCACCCTCGAAGCGCGACAGCAAGTCGGGCAGCGTCTCCGAGACCTGGGCGACCGCGTGGAAGATGAGCTGCACCGTGTCGGCCGCGCCCAGCGTGATCACGTCTCCATCGCGGAGCACGCGGCTCTCGAACTTCTCTCCGTTGACGAACACCCCCTGCCGCTGGCCCCGGTCTTCCACGCGAAATTCCCCGCCCAGGTAGACCAGGGCGGCCGAGCGCCGGGAAACACGCTTGTCGTTCAAAGCCAGGTGATTGCCCTCCTCGGCCCCCCGGCCAATCAGGAAGGGAGACTGGTCGATGGCCCGGGTCTGGCGATCACCGTCGGCCGGCACGATCTCCAATGAGGCTTCGGGGAGGGATTCTGCGTCCGGCATACGGGCGCATCTTATCAGGCTGACGGCAAAAAGCGGTAACAGCAATTGCGGATTCCGCCCACTGCCTACTGCCTACTGCTTACTGCCTCCTGCTTACTGCCTACTGGGCCCGGAAACTCCCCTTCCCACCGCGCCACCACCACGGTCGCCAGGCAATTGCCGATCACGTTGACCGAGGTGCGGCCCATGTCCATAAGCTGATCGATGCCCAGCAGGATGAACACCGGCTCCATGGGCAGCCCGAACGATGTGGCTGTGGCCAGCAGGATGACCAGCGCGGCCCGCGAGACTCCGGCCACTCCCTTGCTCGTCAGCATGAGGGTCAGCATCATCACCAGTTGCTGGCCAAACGTGAGGTGCACGCCGCCGGCCTGGGCCACGAAAACAGCGGCCAGCGAAAGGTACAGCGTAGTGCCGTCGAGGTTGAAGCTGTAGCCGGTGGGCATGACGAAGGCCACCACGGGCCGCGGCACGCCCATGCCCTCCAGCGCTTCCATGGCCCGCGGCAGGGCCGCTTCCGAACTGGTGGTGGCGAAAGCGATGGAAACGGGTTCGGCGATGGCCGCCGCGAATCGCCGGACGGGGACGCCGGCCAGGAGCGCGATGGGCAGCAAAACGCCCAGCACGAAAAGCAGCAGCGAAACGTACAGCGTGGCCAGCAACTGGGCCAGGTTCACCAGGATGCCGAGGCCGGTGTGGCCCACGGTGTAAGCGATGGCCGCGCCCACGCCCACCGGCGCGAACAGCATCACGATATTGGTGAACTTGAACATCGTCTCCGCCAGGCTTTCGGCGAGGGCCAGCATGGGGCGGCGCTTCTCCTCGCTGAGCATCGTCAGCGCCATGGCGAACACAATGCTGAACACCACCACCTGCAGGACCTGCCCCTCGGCTATGGACTTGGCGATGTTCTCGGGGAAGATGTGCAGGATTATGTCGGAGGCGTCCTGTTTGATGGCCGCGAGCTGCTCGCCGGACGCCGGAGGCAGCTTCACGCCCACCCCCACCCGGGTCAGGTTGATGGCCGCCAGTCCCAAAAACAGGGCGATCGTTGTGACCACCTCGAAATAAACGATGGCCTTGATGCCCATGCGCCCGACCTTTTTCAGATCGGCGTGGCTGGCGATGCCCACCACCAGCGTGGCGAACAGCAGTGGCGCGATGATGGTCTTAATCATCCGCAGAAACACCAGGCTCAGGACGCGGAGGCTGACGCCGAAGGAGGGCCAGTCGTGCCCGATCTCCGCCCCGATGACCATGCTGACCAGGATCCAGGTGGTCAGCGAGCGGCGGGCCGCGGCATAGGCGATCAGGACGGCGATCGCCACCCACCGGGCGGCCTGCAGCGCCCCGGGCGCCACATGCCAGGATCCATAATGATTGCCGGTGGCCACTGCCGCGACCACCGCGAAGCAGAGCAGAAAAGCGCCGAGCAGCTTCAGCTTCATCGGCTCCTTAGTATCACGAAACCCAGCAAGAACAAAGCAGGTGGCAGGTGACAGGTTACAGGTGGCAGGTGACAGGGCATGGCGCCAGCCACAGCCCACGGCCTACAGCCTGCAGCCCACAGCCTCGTCAGGCGGCGGCTTCCTTGAACGAGCAGTCCTCGTTGGGGCAGACGCGGATGGCGCCTTCGCGCTTGGTGGTCTTCTCCAGCAGGTAGGGAGACCCGCACTTCGGGCATTTCTGCGCCACGGGGCGGTTCCAGCTTACGAAATCGCAATCCGGGTAACGCGAGCAGCCGTAAAAAACTTTCCCGCGCTTGGAGCGCCGCTCCACCAGCTCGCCGGCGCAGCCGGTCTTGGGGCAGGTCATGCCCACTGTCTTGTGCTTGATGTACTTGCAGCTCGGATAATTGCTGCAGGCGGTGAATTCGCCGAACCGGCCGTGCTTGACGACCATCTGCGAGCCGCACTGCGGGCACTTCTCGTCCAGCGGCACGTCGGGTTTTTTGTCGCCCTGGTCCATGCGCCGGGTGGTCTTGCAGTCGGGGTAGCCGGTGCAGGCCAGGAACTGCCCGAAGCGTCCCCGCTTCAGCGCCATGGGGCGGCCGCAGTTGGGGCACTCGCCGTACCCGTTGCCTCCCGCCACCTCGGGAACGGACACTTCTTCGGTTTCCGATTGCGTCTCCAGCCCGGGCAGGTCGCTGGGCAACTCGCGGGTGCTGGTGCAGTCGGGGTAGCCGGTGCAGGCCAGGAACCGGCCGAAGCGGCCCCAGCGGATCACCATCGCCTTGCCGCACTTGTCGCACACCTGGTCGGTGGGCTGCTCCATGCGCTTGATGTCGCGCATGTTGCGCTCCGCGTCGCGCAGGTCCTTTTCGAACTTGGCGTAAAACTCGCGCAGCGCCTCCCGCCAAGGAAGCTTGCCTTCCTCGATTTCGTCCAGCTCCTCCTCCATGCGCGCCGTGTATTGGACGTCGAAGATGTCGGCAAAGCTTTCGACCAGCAAATCGTTCACCACCTCGCCCAGCTCGGTCGGGAGGAATCGGCCGCTGCGCTTCTCGGCATAGTTGCGGTCCTGGATAACGCTGAGGATGGTGGCGTAGGTGGAGGGCCGGCCGATCCCTTTCTCTTCCAGTTCCTTCACCAGGGTGGCCTCGCTATAGCGCGCTGGCGGCTCGGTAAAGTGCTGCTCGGGCATCAGCTTCAGCAGCTCCAACGCCTCACCCTCGGTCACCGCCGGCAGCTTGTGCTTCAGTTCCTCCTCTTCCTCGTCCTTGACGTCGGTGCCTTCCTTGTAGACCTTCAGGAATCCGTCGAACTTTTCCACCGAGCCGGTGGCGCGGAACAGGATGTGGCCGGCGCGGATATCGATGGTGGTCTGGTCGAAGACGGCCGGGTTCATCTGCGAGGCGAGAAAGCGCTGCCAGATCAGCCGGTACAGCTTGAACTCGTCCTCCTGCAGGTAGCGCCGCACCGAGTCCGGGGCGCGCAGGGCCGAGGTGGGACGAATGGCCTCGTGGGCGTCCTGGGCGTCCTTTTTGCTCCGGTAGTAGATGGGCTGCTCGGGCAGGTACTGGGCGCCGTATTGCTGCCCGATGTAGTCGCGCGCCTCGGCCAGCGCGTCGGCCGAAACGCGGGTCGAATCGGTGCGCATGTAAGTGATCAGGCCGACGCCGCCTTCCTCGCCCAGCTCGATGCCTTCGTACAGCCGCTGGGCCAGCGCCATGGTGCGCTTGACGCTGAAGCGCAGCTTGCGCGCAGCCTCCTGCTGGAGCTTGGAGGTGATGAAGGGAGGCACGGGGTAGCGGCGCTTTTCCCGGGTGCCCACCGAGTGCACCAGGAACTGCTCTTTCCCCAGCGCCTGCTCGATGGCCCGGGCCTGCTCCTCGTTTGGGATCTGCAAGTCGGCCAGCGCGAGCTCGATCGAGCCGTCGACCGGCTTGCTGCCGGTGATGCGCTTGAAGGCGCGGGCGTCGAACACCGGCGGCTTGCTGGCGTGCAGGTGGGCGTCGATGGTCCAGTACTCCTGCTTCCAGAAGGCGCGGATCTCGCGCTCGCGCTCCACCACCAGCCGCAAGGCCACCGACTGCACCCGGCCGGCCGACAGCCCGCGCTGCACCTTGTCCCATAACAGGGGGCTGACCTGGTAGCCCACCAGGCGGTCCAGGATGCGGCGCGTGCTGCGCCGCCACCAGGTTCTCGTTGATGTCGGTCGGATGGCGGAAAGCTTCTTCAATCCCGCGCCGCGTGATCTCGTTGAACAGCACGCGGCGGATGGGCTTGTTCCCGCCCAGCTCTTCGGCCAGGTGCCCGCAGATGGCCTCGCCCTCGCGGTCCGGGTCGGCGGCCAGGTAGATGGCGACGGCATCCTTGGCCGCCTGTTTCAGCTCGCTCACCACCTTCCTCTTGCCGGGGATGATCTCGTACACCGGCTCGAAGTCGCGCTCCAGGTCAACTCCAAGGGTTTTCTTGGGCAGGTCCTTGATATGGCCCAGCGATGCCTTGACGATGAAATCCGGGCCCAGGTACTTGTTGATAGTCCTGGCCTTGGCCGGCGATTCGACCACCACCAGCGACTTGCCGCCGGCCTGTTGTTCCCGTTTCCCGGTTGTTGCCTTTGCCATATTCTTAGTGCGGAATGCGGAGTGCGGAATGCGGAATGAAAACCGCTACTCCGCACCCCGCATTCCGCATTTCCTACAAGACTTTCACGAAATTCTTTCCGGGCAGTTGCCGGATGCGTCCCTTCAGCTCCAGTTCCAGCAGCGCCGCCAGCAATTCCGGGGCAGAGCAGCCGGGCAGGGCGTCGAGCAGCGCATCGATCTGGGTGGCGCTTTCCACCTGCAGCAACTGGTAAACGGCCCGTTCAATCTCGGAAAGCGGCTCGGCAAATAGAGACGCTTCAGCCGCCCCGCCCGATTCGGAAAGCGGGGAAGCCGGCAGCGCTTTCCGCACATGCTCCGGCAGTCCCTCGAACACGTCCTTCCAGTCCTGGACCAGCGCGGCGCCCTGCTTGATCAGCGTGTTCGGCCCCCAACTGTTGCGGTTGGTGACGGCGCCGGGCACGGCGAAGACCTCGCGGTTTTGTTCCAGGGCCAGCCGGGCGGTGATGAGGGAACCGCTGTACTGCGCCGCCTCGACCACCACCACGCCCAGCGAGAGGCCGCTGATAATGCGGTTGCGGATCGGGAAATTCTGCGGGGCGGCGAACGCCCCCATCGGAAATTCCGAGAGCACCAGGCCCTTCTCTTCGATCTCCGCCTTCAGCTTCTTGTTCTCGCTGGGGTAGCAGCGGTCGATGCCACAACCCAGCACGGCCACCGTCTTTCCGCCGGCCGCCAGGGCCCCGCGATGGGCGGCGGCATCCACGCCGCGGGCCATCCCGCTGACGATGACCAGGCCGCGCGCGGCCAGGTCGGCGCCCAACCGCTCGGCGATGGCGTTGCCATAGGGGGTGGGCTTTCGCGCCCCGACCAGGGCCAGGCAGGGCCGCGCCAGCAGCGAAACGTCACCCCGTACGTACAGCACCACCGGGGGGTCGTATGTTTCCTTCAATAGAGGAGGATAGTCGGCGTCGGCATAGGCCATCAGCCGGCAGCCATCCTGCTTGATGCGCGCTACCTCTTGCGCCGCCGCCTCGAAAGCGGCGCCGCCGCCCAGGTTCTGCGCGATCAATGGCAGAATACCATGCTGGGCAAGTTCCGTGGGGGAGGCGCGAAAAATCGCCCGCGGATCGCCATAGGCTTGCGCCAGCCGGGCGCCCAGGCGATTGCCCAGCCCCGGCGTCATCTTCAGCGCCAGCCAGTGGAGCATTTCGTCGTCGGGCTGTACAGCGGCGGCCGTCTCCGTCATGGCACCCAGACAACTCTACAGGCCGAAAAAACCGATTGTCAACCTTCAGACGATTAAGTCATTCAGAAACAAGAAAATAGATGGGACGCAGATAAACGCCCGCCGCGGCAGGCACGCAGATTGATCTGCGTTTATCTGCGTTCATCTGCGTCCCATTACTTCCGCAGGTCGATACGGTCGGGGATCTGATCCAGGCCGCAGTAGCGGTGCTCGAGGCCGGAATCGCCCACGATCACGATGCGCAGGCCGGACGGGTCCGGACCCAGCGCCTTGCCCACCGGCCCGTTGACCACCACTTCCACCGGGCCGTCTTTCGCCAGCCCGTTGCGGTGGTGGTGCCCCGTGAACACGTGGCTGACCCCATATTCCTTGAACAGGTCCAGATATTCCCGGCGGGCCGCCAGCGGAATGTTGAAATAGGCGTCCTTCTCGGCGGGGTCGGCGATGAACAATGGATGGTGCTGGAAGACGACCAAGTGTCGCGCGCCGGCCTTCTTGGCCCTGGCCAGCTCACTTTCCAGCCAGCGCCGCTGTTCCTGCAACTCCTCGACCGGCCTGCCGAAATAAATCACCTGGGAGTTGAGCACGAAGGCGGCTATGCCGCCGACGCGGAAGGAGTAGTAGTCCGGCCCGAACTTCTCCTTGTACGCGGCAATGCTGGCTGCGGTTGGCTCGTTGCCGATGTCGTGATTGCCGGCCACGTTATAGAGCTTGATGGAGCGGTCGAGCTGGGAAGCGATTCGCAGGTATTCGGCCACCTGAGCGGGGTCTCCGGGCTTGTTCACCAGGTCGCCGCAGACGATCACGAAGGCCGGCCGCAGGCGATTGGCGGCCGCAATGGCTTTCTCGAAATTGGCCGTTTCCAGCGCGAAATCCTTGTTCTCCGCGGCGAAGCCGAACTGCGGGTCGGCCAACTGAATGAAGAAAAACGGCTGATCGGCGTGGACGCTGACCGCACAGGCCAGCAACGCCAGCAATACGGTGCGGCGGTTCATACGAGCAGGTATTTCACCACAAAGCCACCAAGAACACAAAGAGCACCAAGAGTGTGGTTCAATGAACGGCATGAAGACGCGGAAAACCCAGGAACTAAGCCACAGGCTGGAGATTGCGCGCCAGGCCGCCATCCGGGCCGGCCGGATCATGCTCAAGTATGCGCGGACCGATTTCCAGCGCGAAACCAAGGCCGATGGCTCGGTGGTGACCATCGCCGACCGGCAGAGCGAGCAGTTGCTCCGCCGGACGATAGAAAAAAGCTTTCCTGACGACGGCGTCCTCGGGGAAGAGTTTGGCGAGAAGCCGGGCACGACCCGCTACCGTTGGATCCTGGACCCGCTCGACGGCACCTTGACCTACTCCCAGGGCGTTCCGCTGTACGGGGTGCTGATCGGGGTTGAGGATCTCGAAACGCAAAGCTGCCCGATCGGCGTCATTCACATTCCGGCGCTGGCGGAAACCGTGTATGCGCAGCGCGGGCGAGGTTGCACCTGGGAGAGCGGCGGCGGCCGTCGGCGCGGGGCCACGCGCGCCCGGGTCTCCAAGGTCGAGCGCCTGGACCGGGCCGTGATGCTGGCCACCGACTTCTGGCGACTGGGAACCCCGCCACAGCGCGACGCGCTCGCCCGCCTGGCCGCCAGAACCCGCGTGCAGCGCACCTGGGCCGACTGCTACGGCTACCTGCTGGTGGCCACCGGGCGCGCCGAGATCATGCTCGACCCGGTCATGAAGATTTGGGACGCCGCGCCCATGCAGGTGATTCTGAAAGAAGCGGGCGGCAGCTTCACCGACTGGGCCGGGCGGCCCACCATTCACGGCCAGTGCGGCGTGGCCACCAACGGCCGCCTGCATGCTGCCGTCGTGGAGGAATTAAGAATGAAGAATCGCCTGCTTGGTGTCTTGGTGCCTTAGTGTCTTGGTGGTTCAAAGCAACCTGAAACACACCAAGTCGGTTCATAATGGTCGCAGGATGTATCAAGTTCACGTAGATGAGGCGCTGTTGGGCGAGGTGGTGAGGCGGCTGGTCGAGGCCATCGACCCGGATAAGATTATTCTGTTCGGCAGCCGCGCCCGCGGCGACCCCCGCCCCGACAGCGACCTGGACCTTTTAATTGTTCGGGAGTCGGCGGAGAAGCCCCACCGCCGCGCCATTCCCGCCTATGAGGCGCTCAGTGGGTTGGGTGTTCCCAAGGATATCCTCTGGTATACACCGCACGAAGTCGAGGACTGGTCGGCGGTCAAGTATCACGTGGCCACCCGCGCTGTGAAGGAGGGGCGCGTTCTATATGAAAAGCAACCATGACTACGCCCGAGGACTCGTCCTGAAGGCGGAGCACGATTTTCAGATGGCCACCCTGGGGCTCGAACATGAGGCCCCGCCGGACACGATCTGCTTCCACCTCCAGCAAACGGTCGAGAAGCTGATTAAGGCGCTGCTGGTTGTCCATGATATTGACTACCCGTTGTCTCATGACCTGCCCGCGCTGCTGGCGCTGGCCGCCGGCGTGGCCCCTGAACTGGAAGATTTCCGGCAACCTCTCCGGCCTTTCGCTTCCTATGCCGTCGAGATGAGGTACGAGCCATTGATAAACCCGGATCGCCAAGAGGTGCTTGCGGCGTTTGAAACTACCAAGCAACTGCGGGCGCTGCTTCATCGCTTGCTTCCCAAACAGGTGCTTCCGTGATCCTGGCCCGGCAGGTCAATCCCATACGAGAGCGCCGAGTGCTATAATTGCGGATTGTGCCGATGAAAAGAAAGACAACTGAGCGAGGCCGGGTGCGATCGACGACGGTGCTGTGCGTGCGCCGCGACGGCAAGGTGGTGATGGCCGGCGACGGGCAGGTGACCCTGGCCGAGACCGTCATCAAGCAGACCGCGAAAAAAATCCGCCGCCTGTACAACGACAAGGTGCTGGCCGGGTTCGCCGGCTCCACCGCCGACGCCTTCTCGCTGTTCGCGCGCTTCGAGGCCAAGCTGGAGCAGCACCACGGCAACTTGCCGCGGGCCGCCGTGGAGCTGGCCAAGGAGTGGCGGACCGACCGCATCCTGCGCCATCTGGAGGCGCTGCTGCTGGTCTCCGACGAGAAGAGCACCTTTCTGCTGAGCGGGCAGGGAGACGTCATCGAGCCCGATGAAGGCGTGGCCGCCATTGGCTCGGGCGGCTCGGTGGCCCTGGCCGCCGCCCGCGCCCTGCTGAAGCATACCAGCCTGTCGGCGCGCCAGATCGCCGAGGAGGCC
>JAPKYU010000625.1 GCA_026394175.1 Acidobacteriota bacterium
ACTTGATGTTGTCGCCGACCAGGCAGACGATGGCCTTGCCGCTCTCCGGCGAAACGTGCGCGATCTTCCGCAACTCGGCCACGATCTCGTCCAGGTGCCGGGTACTGTCCACTGTGAGCGAGACGCTCACCTCGCTGGTCGAAACCATGTCCACGGGCGTCTGGTAGCGGTCGAACACCTCGAAGATGGTCCGCAAAAAGCCGTGGGCCATCAGCATGCGCGTCGAGCAGATGTCGATCAGGGTGATGTTCTTCTTGCAGGCGATGGACTTGAACGGGTTGCCGCTTTTCGGGGCCTTGGCGGTGATGACGGTGCCGGGCGCCTTGGGATTCCGCGAGTTCAGGATCGAGACCGGTATCTGCTTCTGCACCGCCGGCAGCAGCGTGCTGGGGTGCAGCACCTTGGCGCCGAAGTAGGCCAGCTCGCTGGCTTCATCGAAAGAGATGGCCTTGACGCGGCGGGCGGCGGGGAACAGGCTGGGGTCGGCGGTCAGCAGGCCATCGACGTCGGTCCAGATCTCGATGCGCTGCGCCCCCAGCGCCGCGCCGATGATGGAGGCGGAAAAGTCGGAGCCGCCGCGGCCCAGCGTGGTGGTCACCCCCTTCTCGGTGGCGGCGATGAAACCGCCCATCACCGGGATGCGCCCGGCCCGGAGCAACGGCGGCACGTGCTCCCGGAGGCGCCTGCCGGTAGGTTCATAGAGCGGCTGCGCCTGCGTGTGCCGCGCGTCGGTCACAATGACCCGGCGGGAATCGACCAGCTCGGCGGGCAGCCCGCGGTGCAGGAACGCCTGGCTGACGATCAGCGCCGACAGCCGCTCGCCGTAGCTGGCGATGGCATCGACGCTGCGCGGCGTCAGCTCGCCCAGCACCGCCAGCCCCTTGGTCAGCTCCGAGATTTCCTGGAAGTGCTCGTCCAGGCGCGTCTCGAGGCTCATGCGGGTGGCGGGCGGCACCAGTTTGCGCGCCTCGCTGCCGTGGAAGTCGCGCAGGTCGCGGAGCAGGTCGATGGCCAGCTTCCGGTTCCCGTCCACCGCCGTGCCGGCCAGTTGCAGCAGCCGGTCGGTGGTTCTTCCCATGGCCGACACCACGACCAGGGGCTGTTGCGCGCGCCGCCCGGCCACAATGCCCGCGACGCGCCCGATGGCCTCGGCATTCTCCACCGAGGTCCCGCCAAACTTCATAACTATCATAAGGCGTGGAATGAATCACAAAGGCACTAAGGCACAAAGGATTTTCTTCTTCGTGCCTTTGTGCCTTTGTGACGATCAAAACATTCCTTCGGATTTCATCAACTCGGCGTTCAGCAGGGCCGCGCCGGCGGCGCCGCGCACCGTGTTGTGACCCATGGCAACGAACCGGTAATGGAGGACCGGGCAGGGGCGCGCGCGGCCGACGAAAGTGGCCATGCCCCCTTCCTTCTCCACGTCCAGGCGCGGCTGCGGCCGGTCGGGTTCCTCCATCACCATCACCGGCTGGGCCGGAGCGCTGGGCAGGCGCCGCTGCTGCGGCACGCCCCGGAATTCACGCCAGGCCTGCTTCAAATCCTCCAGCCCCGCGCCCTGCTTCAGCTCCACTGAGATGCTCATGGTATGGCCATCGAGAACGGGCACGCGGTTGGTCTGCGCACTGACCGCCATATCGGCATCGGCCACCCGGTCGCCGCTGAGAAGCCCGAAAATCTTGCGCGTCTCGGCTTCGATCTTTTCCTCTTCGTTCTTGATGAAGGGAATCACGTTGCCGAGGACGTCCATCGAGGGGACGCCGGGATAGCCGGCGCCGGAGATGGCCTGCATAGTGGTGACCAGCACGCGCTTCAGGCCGAAGCGGCGCTCCAGCGCGGCCAGCGTCATGGTCAGGGTGATCGTCGAACAGTTGGGGTTGGTGACGACCATGCCCTTCCAGCCGCGCGCCGCCTGGCCCGGGACCAGCTTCAGGTGGTCGGGGTTGATTTCCGGCACCAGCAGCGGCACGTCCTGCTCCATGCGGAAGCTGCTGGCGTTGCTGACCACGATGTGGCCGCAGCGCGCCATCTCCGGCTCGATCCCGGCCGCCGCCCGCGCGTCCAGCCCGGAGAACACCAGTTGGGGGCCGCGTCCCGGCTGGCAGTCGTCCACCAGCAGGTCGCGGGCGGCAGCCGGCATGGGCCATGCCAGCCGCCACGATGTGGCTTCCGAATACTTGCGCCCCGAGGAGCGCTCCGACGCCGCCACCCACTTCAATTCAAACCAGGGGTGGTTCTCCAACAGCCTGACCAGTTGCTGCCCCACCATGCCGGTGGCGCCCAATACTCCAGCCTCGATCTTCATTCCGCGTGCTGATTGAACCACAAAGACTCAACGGACGCGAAGTTCACAAAGGTGTCTTTCTTTGTGTTCCTTCGTTTACTTTGTGCCTTTGTAGTTCATCCTTCCATGAGTTTAGCGGCGAGGCGCGAATAAACCTCGACCGCCTCGACCAGCTCCCGCTTGGCCACCCGCTCGTGATCTGTATGCGCGTCCAGGATTGAGCCGGGGCCGACCAGGTAGGGCCGTCCCCAGTTGCCCAGTGCGGGAATATCAGTAGTGAAGGATACCACCGTCGAGGGAAAGCCATCCAGGGTTTCGAAACGCATGGCGGGGATTTCCAGCACGTAGCCGACATCGGCCAAACCCTGGGCGGCGCGCGCGATGCCCTGCTTCAACTCCTCGGACGGCCCCACCAGCCGGAACAGCAGCTCGGCGCGGGCGCGGTCGGGGATGACGTTCGGCGCGCGCCCGCCTTCAATCGTGCCGATGTTGTAAGTGCACTTGCCCAGCAGCTCGTCCGAGGGCAGCGGGATGGCGCGCAGGTTCACCAGCGCGGTCAGGAGCTTCTCGATGGCCGATTCCCCGAGCTCCGGGCAGGCGGAGTGGGCCATGCGTCCCTGGGCCTCGAACACCGCTCGCAGAGCGCCCTTGCTGCCCCGCGCCAGGCAATTGCCGGTGGGCTCGCCATCGATGAGGAAGCGGGAGCCGCGCGGGCGCCGGTTGGCGCAGGCGGCGCCGGCCGAGTCCTTCTCCTCGCCGACCACAAACAGCAGCGCCAACCGGTTCTCGCCCCCGGCGCGCAACTGTTCCGCCGCTTTCACCTGGGCGGCGATGATCCCCTTGGCGTCGCAGGAACCGCGGCCGTAGATGTAGTCGTCGTCTTCCGAGCACGGGATGTAGGGCGGGACCGTATCGAGGTGGGTCGAAAGCGTCACCACCGGGGATTCGCCCGCCGGCGTGAACGAGGCAAAGATGTTGGGCCGCCCCGCCGCAACCTCTTCCACCTCGACCCGCGCCCCCATCTGGCGCAGGTGCGCGGCCAGGAAGAAAGCGACCTCCGCCTCCCGCCCGGTGGTGGATTCGATTTCCACCAGCCGCCGCGTCAGCTCGAGCAGGTGCATGGCTCTACGATAACCGATTTGGAACCACCAAGGCACAAAGACACCAAGCCTCTGTGTCTTGGTGTCTTGGTGTCTTG
>JAPKYU010000717.1 GCA_026394175.1 Acidobacteriota bacterium
GGCCGCGTCGATCTCCTGGTAAAGGCGCGGGATGCTTTCCGCCTCGTTGTATGCCGGAATGACGATGCTGATCATGCCAAATGCCGATTATCCTATTTTCCCGAGCAGAGATTCCAGTAGCAGTCGAATAAGCCTGCAGGCCAAAGGCTGCAGGCGAGGATTTTCCCGCAGCCTACAGCCTACAGCCTCTTCTGCTACGCACTGCCGAGTTGAGCCAGGACCGTGGCCACGGCCATGGGCGGCAGCTCGATGCGGATCTTCGATCCCTGCGCGGTGACCGGGTGGTCCTTGGGCACGATCACGTCGGGCGCCTCGAAGGTGTTGCAGGCGTTGAAATCGGCGTGGTGGATGATGCGGGCCCTGGCCGACGCCGCCGTGCCTTTGGTCAGCGCGCACTCGACGGCCATGGCCGCGTCGTGCTTGGGGTTGACCAGCGTGATGGCCAGCGCATCCTTCTGCCGCGAGGCCGAAACGGAGAGGCCCAGCGGCGATTCATCCGCGCTCTTCGCCCGCAGGGCGGTATTGCCGCGGTGCGGCTTCAGCAGCTCGAAAGCATAGAAGGTGGAAGTGCGAATGCACCTTTCCTGATCCGTCAACAGCACGGCGTGCAGCACGTTCACCGTCTGGGCGATGTTGCCCATCACCAGCTTGTCGGCCTGGCGGTGGAAGACGTTCAAGCCCATGGCGGCGGCCACCGCGCTGCGCATGGTGATCTGCTGCCACAGGCGCCCGTAGCGCTTCTCCTCCTCGGGCACCATGCGGTCCCACACGCCCCACTCGTCGATCATCAGGCCGATTCGCTTCTGCGGATCGAACTCGTCCATCAGCTTGCGCTGCTCAAGGATGCCGCTTTCCAGGCGGGCGAAGCTGGAGAGCTGCTCCTGCAGTGTCTCGACGGTGTACTTGGTGGCATTGCTCTTGCCGCCGGAATAGAAGTGCATGGCGAAGCCGTCGGGCATGCGCCGCCGCCCGCCCATGGATTGGAAGAACCCGCGGGTCCAGTCCGCGTTATTGCCGCTGGGGCCGCAGGCCACCAGGAACGGCCGGGCGCCGCCGAATTCCCGGATGTAGCCGGCGAAGCGCCGGTAATGAGTGGCATACTCCTGGGGTGTCATCTGGCCGCCGCAGCCCCAGTTCTCGTTGCCCACGCCCCAGTAGCGCACGCGGAGCGGTTCCGGCGAGCCATTGGCGGCCCGCTCGTCGGACAGCGTGCTGCCTGAAGGGTAGTTGCAGTATTCGACCCAGTCGCGCAGCTCGTCCGGCGTGCCGCTGCCCACGTTGCCGGCTAGGTAAGGGTCGGCGCCGATCAGCCGGCAGAAGTTCACGAATTCGTGGGTGCCGAAGCTGTTGTCTTCGGTGTAGTTGCCCCAGTGGATATTGACGCGCCTGGGGCGCTTCTGGCGCGGCCCGATGCCGTCGCGCCAGTGGTAATCGTCGGCGAAGCAGCCGCCCGGCCAGCGCAGCACCACCAGGCCCAGCCGCCGCAGGTCTTCGACCGCCTGCTTGCGGTAGCCGTCAATGTTGGGAATGCGCGAATCCTTGCCCACCCAGATGCCGCCGTAGATGCAGGAGCCGAGGTGCTCGGCGAAGTGGCCGTGCATCTCGGGGCGGATGGTGCCGATTTCGGCGTCCGTCTGGATCTCGACCTGCTGCGCGGCTGGCAAGGCGAGGGCTGTCCGCGATGTAAGGACCGAAGCACAGGCTGCGCCGGTGGTGGCGAGGAACCCCCGGCGGGAAACGATTGCACCCATAACAACTCCTCCGGCCTGTTGTGTTACCACATTGCCCGCCGCATATTCAACAAGAACCAATCCGCAGATTCAATCTCGACCGAAATCTGCGGAAATCCGTGTAATCTGCGGATTAGTTCAGTCCCGGTCCCAGGGGTGGGCCAGCGTGGGCTGGTTCTTGTAGCGGGCCATGCGGAACTGGATGCGGGCGCCGGAACCGGGCTCGATCCGCACGGGCACGGCCGCGGAACTCAGCTCGAACTTCTGGCCGTCGATGGCGGCCGACTCGAACTGGTGCTCGCCGTATGCGCCTGCCTGCACGATCAGGGT
>JAPKYU010000651.1 GCA_026394175.1 Acidobacteriota bacterium
GAAGGACACAAAGATGACGAAGGTCTTTGCGGACTTTGTGTGCTTGGTGCCTTTGTGGTGAGTTCCGCCCGCCTGATGTTGGCGATGAAAACGTCCTCCAGCGAGGGCACGATCCGCG
This sequence comes from Acidobacteriota bacterium, assembly GCA_026394175.1. Taxonomy (GTDB): domain Bacteria; phylum Acidobacteriota; class Terriglobia; order JAJPHL01; family JAPKYU01; genus JAPKYU01. The sequence goes on from JAPKYU010000651.1 coordinate 119, forward strand.
TGAAGGAAACCGCACCGGCGCCCGCTGCTTCGAGCGCGGGCAGATACGACTCCGGCGAAAAACCGGGGCGCAGAAACACGTGCAGGGTGGCGCCGCTGTGCTCCACGCTCAGCACTCCGTCGGCGCCTTGCAGGAATTGCCGCGCCGCCCTGGCATCGGCGCACTGGACCTGGTAGCAGGCCTCTTCGGTCCGGCTCTTCAGTTCCTGCGGCGCGTCGCAGCGGATCAGACGCCCGCGGTGCAGCAAGCCCACCCGGTTCGAGCGCTCGGCCTCATCCAGGTAAGCGGTGGTGATCAAGACGGTCAGGCCATCCTTGACGAGCTGGTAGAGGATGGCCCAGAAATCGCGCCGCGATACCGGATCCACGCCGTTGGTGGGCTCGTCGAGGAACAGGATCTGGGGATGGTGCAGCAGGGTGCACATCAGGGCCAGCTTCTGCTTCATGCCGCCCGACAACTGGCCCGCGCGCCGCTGCTGGAAAGGCTCCATGCGCGTCATGCGCAGCAGGCGGGCGGCCAGCGCCTCGCGCTCGCCGCCGCTGATGCCGAACAGGTCGGCGTAGAAGCGCATGTTCTCGGCCACCGTCAGGTCCGGATACAGCCCGAAGCGCTGGGCCATGTAGCCGATGCGGTCCTTGACGGCGTCGGGGTCGCGGGCCACGTTGTGCCCGGCCACCCAGGCCTCTCCCTCGCTGGGATCCAGCAGCCCGGTGAGCAGGCGCAGCGTGGTGGTCTTGCCGGCCCCGTCCGGCCCCACCAGCCCGAAAATCTCGCCGGGCCTGATCTCCAGGTCGAGATGGTCGAGCGCGGTCAGCGCGCCGAACCGCCGCGTCAGCCCCGTTGCCTTAATCATCGGTTCCATACGCTCCCTGGAGAGAATTCACCACGGATGAACACGGATTCCATGCGCGCCTATCCGTGTTCATCCGTGGTCAATCACTTCTCCAGGATGATCTCCGCGTCGGCCGGCATATTCGATTTCAACTCGTGGTTCGGGTTCGGCAGCCCGATCTTCACGCGATAGACCAGCTTCACACGCTCCTCGACCGTCTGAATCTGCTTGGGTGTGAACTCGGCGTCGGAAGCGATGAACGAGACCCAACCCCAGTAGAGCTTGCCCGGGAACGAATCGGTGGTCACGCGGACGCGCGCCCCCAATTTCACGCGGCCCAGATCGGTTTCGCCGATGTAGGCGCGCAGCCAGGGATGCTCCAGGTCGCCGAGGGCCAGAATGGCGGTGCCGGCGGCCACCACCTGGCCGACTTCAGCGGCCTTGCTCAACACCACGCCGTCGATGGGCGAAACAACCACGGCGTCGTCCAACTGCGAGTCGATGACCGCCACCTGGGCGCGGGCGCGCTCGACTTCTGCGCGGCGCGCCTCGATTTCCTGCTGCCTGCGCTTCACTTCCAGGCTGCCGGACTCGCTGAGGCGTAGGGCGGCCTGGGCGCGATCCAGTTGCGCGCGGGCCGCCTCGATTTCTTCCGGCCGCGGCCCTTCCTGGACCAGCGCCAGCCGCTCGCCCGCCTGCCGGGCCATGGCCGACGCGGCCTGGTAGCGCGCCTGGAACTGGTCGTACTGCGCGCGGGAGATGTCGTCGTTCTTGTAGAGGCGCTGGGAGCGATCCCAGTCGGCGGTGGCCCGCTGCTCCTCGGTGCGGGCCTCGTCCAGGGCCGCGCGCGCCTGCTCGATCTCCTGCCGGCGGGCCCCGGCCAGCAGGTCGCGCAGCCGGGCTTCGGCGACCCGCACCTCGGCGCGGCGCAGGTCGGTGTCGGCCTCCAGCGAGGCCTTCTGAAACTCGACGGCGGTCGCCACCTGCCGCAAACCCGCTTCGGCGGCGGCCACGCCGGCCTGCTCGCGCTCGCGCTGCCGCAGCAGTTGCGCGTTGTCCAGACGCGCCAGCACCATGCCCTT
>JAPKYU010000306.1 GCA_026394175.1 Acidobacteriota bacterium
TGTGGCGCACGCTGCCGAGGTGCAGCCCTGGGAGCTTGACCGGCTGATCTGGAACTTTCAAGACGAAGTGATGAACGCACTGGGGCATAGCCGAAAGGATCGCAAGGCAGCCTGCCAGGAGGCCGGGCGCGATGACATACGTGCTCCAAAGTGAGGATGGTTACGTGGGCGATCTCGCCAGCATCGGTGGCTACGCCGACATGTATGACGCCGTGAATAACAATTCTGCGGCTGGTTCACTTCTTCGGGAGTTCTTCGAGAATGGCTGCACCAATCACCCGCGCCAGGCCGCCGAGGCAATCGACCGGTTCCTAGCGAGCAACAAACGCCCGCTCCGGCCTGGCGTCATTTCCACCTTTAGGAACCTGCGCAAGCTCCTTTTGAAGTGCGGCCGTGGGCGGATCGCCATGGTCACCGACTGACCGCGACACATCCGTTGGCGAGTGCATTGCAGTGACGTACTCGGCCGCGGTCGGATTATGCTGGTCGTGAGGAGGCACATCACGCGTGCAACCGTGGTATGATTTTCCTATGAGAAATCAGATTCTCCGGCTGACGGCGACTGAAGCCGCGCGCGATTTTTCGCACCTCTTGGACCGAATACAGGCGGGGGCCGAAGCCATCATCGAGCGCCATTCGGAGCCCGTTGCTATCCTGATGCCGGCGACAGCGGCACCGCGAAGGGCATCCGAATGTCTGGCCATTCAACTTGCGCGCCCGTCCGTGACCCCGGATCCGGACTTCGCTCGTGATTTGGAGGACATTATCCGGGGCAACCCCGTGACGGAGATGCCGGAGTGGGGATAGTACTCGACTCCACCGTCTTCATTGCGGGCGAGCGGGCAAGGCTTAGCGTTACCGATGTCGTGGACACGGTTCGCAAGACTTTTGACGATCCCGAGCTGATTCTTTCGGTAATGTCCGCCGCCGAACTGATCCACGGCATATGGCGCGCTCGATCCCCAGAGGTGCGTGCAAGACGTGAGGACTTCGTTGAGGAGATTCTAGCAAGAATCCCTGTGCGGTCAATCACACTGCGAACCGCGCGCATCGCTGGGCAATTGGACGCCCTCTCGCGCACGAAAGGCGTAACCATCCCGACCGCCGATCTGCTTATCGGATCGACGGCGGTGGAGCTATCGTTCGCGGTGGCCACTCATAATCCGCGCCATTTTCGACTAATCCCGAAACTGCGAGTGCACCACCTGAAGTAATAGTTGGAAACAGTAGCGAGGGTGGCGGCGAGCAAAAGCGCGCTGGTTCGCATGTCACGCTCCCGGCGCGCCAGCAGTCCGAGTTGGCTCCGCTCTTTCATGGGCTGTGGGCTGTAAACCCGCGCTGGTCTCCTGGAGACTCGGGTGTTCCTACAGCCTACAGCCCACAGCCTACAGCCTGTTTGTGGTTAAATTCGAGCGGAATGAAAATCCTCAGCATCGGCGAGATTCTGTGGGACGTGATCCAGGGAACCGAGTACCTGGGCGGCGCGTCGTTCAATTTCGCGGCGCATGCCCGCCGCCTGGGCCACGACGTGCGCTTCATCAGCGCGGTGGGCGCCGACGCGCGCGGCCGCCTGGCGCTGGCGCGCGCCGGGGAACTGGGGCTGTCCACGCGCTTCGTGCGGGTGGCGCCTGATCGGCCAACGGGGATGGTGACGGTGGCCCTGGATGCCGGGGGCCAGCCGCGCTTCACCATCCACCGGCCCGCGGCCTACGATTTTCCGCATATCAGGGAGGAGAACCTCCGGGAACTGCTCGATCCTCCGCCCGACTGGATCTACTTCGGCACGCTGCAGCAGACCAGCGCGGAAGCGCGCGCGCTCACGGCACGGCTGATGGACGCGGCGCCCGCCGCAAAGCGCTTCTACGACGTGAACCTGCGCGCCGGCTGCTACACCGCCTCCCTGGTCGGCGAGCTGATCCGCCGCGCCGCCGTCGTGAAGCTCAATGAGGGAGAGGTCTGCGTGGTGGAGCAGATGATGGGGATGGAGCAGGAGCGTCCCGCCCTGCGGGATGAGGGGGCGGCTGCCGAGTATGGTGATCGCTCTCTTACGGTCGCGGCTCTGACGCGGTTTTGCGAGGGCGGCGCGGAGCGCTTCGGCTGGGAAGCCGCCTGCGTCACGCGCGCCGCGGCAGGGTGCGTGGCCTGGGTCGGCGGGCAGTCCATTGAAGCACCCGGCTACCTGGTGGAGGTGGCCGATGCCGTCGGCGCCGGCGACGCCTTCGCCGCCGCCTTCCTCCACGGGCTGGGCGCCGGCTGGCCCCCGCGCCGGATCGCCGATTTTGCCAACCGCGTGGGCGCGCTGGTGGCCAGCCGTGCCGGCGCCATCCCGGAGTGGACCCTCGAGGAGGCCGAAGCGCTGGCCTAGCGGCCCCGGACCACTGAGCAGTTACCGCCGCATCCCACGGTTCAACGCCGAGACGCGGAGCACGCCGAGGAAGCGCAGAGAAAGTCTCGGCGTGCCTCGGCGCCCTCTCGGTTGAGATTCACTCAAGGCGTGTCCTGGGGCCCGGATGGTTTCCCGCGCTCAGGCGTAAATGCCGCGGAGCTGGACGGTGAAAGCCACGCGGGCGATGGCCAGCATGTAGGCGGCGATGCGCTGGCTGACCTGGTGGCTCGCGGCATAGGCCTCCACGTCGTGGAAGGAGGTGCGCATGATGAGGTCCAGCCGCTCCGTTACCATGTCATGGGTCCAGAAGTAGCCCTGCCGGTCCTGCACCCACTCGAAGTAAGAAACGGTGACGCCGCCGGCGTTGGCCAGGATGTCGGGCACCACGAAGATGCCCTTCTCGCGCAGGATCTGATCGGCCAGCGGCGTGGTGGGGCCGTTGGCGCCCTCGATGACGATGCGGGCGCGGAGCTGCGGCGCATTGTGCGAGGTGATCTGGTTCTCGGTGGCCGCCGGCAGCAGCACATCGCAGTCCCAGGTGAGGATCTCGTGTGGGTCGGCCGGCTCGCTCTCGGGGAAGCCGGTGATGGTGCCTTGTTCGGTGCGGTAGCCGAGGAGTTTGGAGATGTCGAGCCCGCGGGGGTTGAAAATGGCGCCGTCCACTTCGGCGATGCCGATGATCTTGTAGCCGGCCTGGTGCATCAGCACGGCCGCCTCGCGGCCCACGTTTCCGAAGCCCTGGATGATGACCCGCGCCTGCCGGTCCATGCCCAGCTTCTTAAGCGCCTCGTCGCAGACGATCATGCAGCCGCGCCCGGTGGCCTCGCGGCGCCCCTGCGAGCCGCCCAGGTCCAGCGGCTTGCCGGTGACCACCGCGGTCACCGTGTGGCGGATGTGCATCGAGTAGGTGTCCATGATCCAGGCCATCACCTGCTCGTTGGTGTTGACGTCCGGGGCGGGCACGTCGCGCTCGGGCCCAATAAAGTCCATCAGCTCGGCGGTGTAGCGGCGGGTGATGGCTTCCAGCTCGCGCGCGGAAAGCAGCCGCGGGTCGCAAATGACCCCGCCCTTCGCGCCCCCGAAGGGGATGTTGACCACCGCGCACTTCCAGGTCATCCAGGAAGCCAGCGCGCGCACCTCGTCCAGCGTGAGGTCGGGCGCGTAGCGGATGCCGCCCTTGGCCGGCCCGCGCGCGATGGAATGCTGGACGCGGTACCCGGTGAAAACCTGGAGCCGGCCGTCGTCCATCTGCACCGGAATATGAAGGATGATCTCTTTGTTCGGGTGCTGCAGCACCTTCCACATGCCTTCGTCGAGATTCAGCCTGCGCGCCGCCTCATCGAAGCGCGCGGCCTGCGCCTCCCAGGGATTTGTCTCCTTTTCCAACGAGACCATGGTGGCCATTGACTCCTCCGCAATCAAAAAAACAGAGTAATACCGCACCCTAAGTATACGCCGGGGCAGGGCGGGATGAACCGCTCCGGGGGCCGGCAGCATACGCTTCGGGGAGCATTGGCGTCTCTGCTGCGAAAAGCCATTTATGCCGCCGGCGCCCCGCCGGCAAGGCCGAACCCGGCGCCCAACGTCCAGGGTTGCCCCGGCGCGCCGGGGCGGCACAACTTTGGGGATTGGGTCATGTTCGTAGCAAGTCAAGATGTCCGGTTTTAGTAGCACACGATCTGTCCGGTTTTGGGTTTCTGGTGTTTGGTTTCAAGAGAGAAAACCAGTAGTA
>JAPKYU010000400.1 GCA_026394175.1 Acidobacteriota bacterium
CCAGCACCAGCGCCGCAATCACGGCGCATATGTTGAAGGCCGGTTTGCAGGACAGAAGGCGGAAGGCAGAAGGCAGAAAGCAGAAAGAGCGGGTGGGGCTGCCTTCTGCCTTCTGCCTTCTGCCTTCGGCGAGCTGCAGCCTGCAGCCTGTCAACAGGTCGCCGGCGGTCACCACCGTGACCATCGCCGATAGTGCCTGGAAGCGAACCCAGTAGAGCGAACCGAACAGGCTGCCGAGAATCAGAAGGGCCGGGCCCAGGCGCTTTTGGAGGAGGGCGGCAATGGCCGCCAGCAGGCCGGCCAGGGCCAACCAGAGATAGGCGGAATCGGGATTGCGCCAGTCGAGGACGGCGCGCGCCGTGGCCGCCGAGAGGCGCAGCGGAAACCATTCGCCCACAAACGAACCAAGCCCTTCCAGCAGGCGGCTCTGGCGGAACAGAGCCCCATACAGCCACGGCCCCCAGCGATTGGCCAGCGTGGCCAGGATGGCGGCAGCCAGCCAGGGCGCGGCGGCGCGCAGGCCGGCCAGCGCCGCGCCGCGGCGGCCGGGCCAAGGCAGCTCCGCCGCTTCCATCACCACGTAAGAACCGATCAACAGCAGGCCGGCGATGAATCCCAGGTGCAGATTCGCCCAGGCGCACATGATGACGGGCAGCAGCCAGAGCGGCGAGCGGCGGCGCTGGAAGTGCCGCCACAGGATCACCAGGACGGCGGCAAACAGCAGGGTGCTGAACAGGTCCGCGCGGGGTTTTGTGCGTTCGGCAATCAGGGGCACGGCCAGAATGGCCAGCGCTGCGCCGGTCGCGCTGCCGCCGGCCAGCAGTAGCGCCGTGGCCGCCACGCAGGCCAGGCAGCCCAGCCAGGAGAGAGCCGGATAGCCGCCCAACTCGTAGATCAGGTACAGCAAGGCCCCGGAGAACGGTGGGTAGATGAACTCACGCCCCGCGGCCGTGTGCGAGAAGACATCGTGCCAGGGGATCGCGTGCCGCTGGACCAGGTAGCGGCCCATCGCCAGTTGCCAGCCCAGGTCCGCGTCCGCCACCGTGCGCAGCCCGGCTCCCAGAGCGTAAAGGAGCGCCAGGCTACCCAGCGCCAGAACCAGTCGCCGGCCGCAAGGCATCAGGAAGGCCACAGGCTACAGGCTACAGGCTACAGGCCACAGGTGACAAGCGCCACGAACTCAACCTGGTGCCCGCGGCCTGGAGCTTTTTTTCGGCGCGCAAAAACAAAACAGGGAGGGTGCCTGGGCGCCCTCCCTGTCTGCTCAAAGCCAAGCCCGAGTTTAGAGCGGGTTGTCGCTGAGGGTCGCCACCGTGGTCGCATTGGCGCGAATCACGGCCGACTCGTTGCTGAGGAAGGAGCGCTGACCGCTGGAGCCGCGCGCCTGCGGGTCCGCGTACATGTTGTACTGCGCGATGAACCCGAAGGTCAGGTTGCTGCCGGTCGGCACGTAGGTGAATACGTAGCCAGCCTTTATGAAGCTGGTGTTGTTGCCCGTGCCGGTTTTGCCCGCCAGAACCGGGTCAACCAGGTCGGCATTGTTCGTGTCCGGCTGGCCGCTGGCCGGGGCGCCCAGACGGTTCAGGCCGTCCGTGAAGCCCGAGTTGTACGTCGATGCGAACGTCACCTCAGCGGTGTTCAGGGTCCGCAGGGAGCTGGTGGTCGAAGCCTCATTGGCCGCGATTCTGGATTTCAGCAGGTTCGGAATCGCGATGGCGGCGATGATCAGAATGATCGCCACCACGATCAGCAGCTCAATCAATGAAAAGCCTTTCTGTTTCTTCATGTCGTCGTTGCCCTTCCGCCCCCCCGGGGGAGGCATTGTCTGTGTTGTCTTCAGTTCGCTGGGAGAAGCTCCCCAATCGAGTCCTCGCCGGTACTTGTTGCAATCCCGGTTCCAAAAAAAAGGTTAACGCTAAGAGCATGCCACCGTTGCTAACGTGAATCTTATCAGCCTGTTGTGCAATGGCGCGGGCTCCGCCGGGAGGCAACGGTCGCATGACCCGGCAGGAGTGACTAAAAACGTCACTCCGGAATGACATTTTTTGCGGTAGGCGCCAGGCGCATCACATGGGAAGGTCGTTGGCCGTGGCCGTGGTGGTGCCGTTAGCCCGAATCACCAACGGCTCGTTGGTGAAGAACGAACGCTGGCCGCTGGAGCCGCGCGCCTGCGGATCGGCGCTGATCTGATAGGCCGCAATAGAACCAAAGGTGGTATTGGTGCCGGCCGCCTGATACGAGAATATATATCCGCCCTTCATGAAGCTGGTGTTGTTCCCAGTCCCGGTTCGGCCGGAGAGCACCGGGTCTACCAGATCGGCGTTGTTGGAATCGGGCTGTTGCCCGCCGGTTGGCGGTCCCAGCCGATTGAAGCCGTCCGAGTAGCCGGAACTGTAGGTGGCGGCAAACATCACCTCGGCATTGTTGAGCATCCGTACCGTGGCAGTCGCCGAGGCTTCGTTGGCGGCCATCTTTGATTTCAGCAAGTTGGGGATGGCGATTGCCGCGATGATGAGAATGATGGCCACCACAATCAGCAGCTCGATCAGCGAAAATCCCGATTGCCTGTGCCGGCGCATTTTTCCCCTCTCCCCCTTGTCTGAGCAATCTTAAATCCAAACTCAAGCGGGAATGCGGACATTTTGAGGAAATTAACACCGGTGGCTGGAATCAAAGGCGTTTTTCATCCAATCATGTCCAAAAAATAGCGATGGACACGCGGGTCATCCGTCAGCTCGGGATGAAAGGTGGCGGCCAGCAGACTGCCCTGCCGCACCATGACAGGGGAACCATCGTGTTCGGCCAGAACGCGAACGCCGGGACCTACGCGCTCAATAATGGGGGCTCGAATGAACACCAGCTCCAGAGGTCCGCCGGGGAAAACTGGTGTTTCGCGGCGCGCGATGAAGCTGGACAATTGCCGGCCGTAGGCGTTGCGCCGTATGGCGATATCGATCAGGCCCAGGCCCGGCTGGCTCTCCGGCACCACCATGCCGGCGGCGACGTGGTCGCTCACTTCGCGGGCCAGCAGGATGGCGCCAGCGCAGGTGCCCAGCACCGGGCAGCCGCGCCCCGCCAATTACCGGATCGCATCCGCCAACCCGTCTTGGAGCAAGAACTTGCGTGCCGTCGTGCTTTCCCCTCCAGGCAGGACCAGGGCCGCGACATCGCGCAGTTGTTCGGCGTGCTTGATCAGGACGGGAACGGCGCGCACCCGCTCCAGCACGCGCGCGTGGGCCTCAAAGTCGCCCTGGACGGCCAATATGCCGACCCGTCGCCCGTTTTGTGCGCTAACGCCCATGTCAAAGGTGTCTGAATTTCGGATTGCGGATTTCGGATTGCGGATTTCAAGCTGGCAATCCGGCCAAGTTTGAAATCCGAAATCCGAGATTCTACCAGCCGCGCGTCTGCATCAGTTCCTTTTCGTCGAGCTTGGCGACATCGATGCCGCGCATGGCCTCGCCGACCATCTCGGAACATTCCAGCAGGACCGCCGGCTCGTTGTAATGCGTGGTGGCCTTGACAATGGCGCGCGCCCGCGTGTCGGGATCGGCGGACTTGAAGATTCCGGAACCCACAAAGACGGCCTCCGCGCCCAATTGCATGACCAGGGCGGCATCGGCGGGGGTGGCGATTCCGCCGGCGGAGAAATTCGGCACCGGCAGCTTGCCGTGGCGCGCCACCCAGCGAACCAGCTCCAGCGGCGCGGCCAGTTCCTTGCTCCTGGCTACCAGTTCGTCTTCGCCCAGCACGGTCAAGCGCCGCATTTCGCCGACGATGGCGCGCATGTGCCGCACCGCCTCCACGATGTTGCCACTGCCGGCCTCGCCCTTGGTGCGGATCAGGGCCGCGCCCTCGGCGATGCGCCGCAACGCCTCACCCAGGTTGCGCGCGCCGCAAACGAAGGGCACCTTGAAGCCGTGCTTGTTGATGTGGTGCTCCTCGTCGGCCGGCGTCAGCACCTCGCTTTCGTCGATGTAATCGACCTCCAGCGCTTCCAACACCTGGGCCTCGACGAAGTGGCCGATGCGGGCCTTGGCCATGACCGGAATCGAGACGCTCTCCATGATGGAGCGAATGATCTTGATGGAGGCCATGCGGGCCACTCCGCCCTCGCGCCGGATGTCGGCCGGGACGCGCTCCAGGGCCATGACGGCGACCGCTCCGGCGGCTTCGGCGATGCACGCCTGCTCGGCGTTGGTGACGTCCATGATCACGCCGCCCTTCAGCATCTCGGCCAGACCCACCTTCAGGCGGAACTCCTCATCCGTAAAATTCAATGGCTCCGACATAGGCCTCCTCCCACCCTCAATTGCGGATTGCGGATCTCGGATTTCGGATTTCAACCCCGGACTGGCGGAGCGAAATCCGCAATCCGAAATCCGCAATCCGAGATCGAAGGCGGTTGTCGCTCTCCCCGAAAACTCATTCTACTACATCCAGGGCCGTGCCCACGCGCCTGCCCAGGGGCGTGTCTGCGACGGATGCCCCGCTGGCAGGAGCGGGCCTTGTGCCCGTGCCGTTTTCACGTATCCGCGCGGCACCTTGGAAACCTAGCGGCGATTCTGGGGTCGCCGCTGCATGGGCCAGCCCGTTCTTTAGGGTAGCGGGGGAATTTGGACCTGGGCATCAATAGATACCGCAGAAGGAACCAGCTTGAAACGTTGTGACGCCATAAAGGCTGTCTGGGCCTTTCGTTAGCCGGGGCCACGGCTTTGTGTCTTTAGTTTCATTGACACTGGTACCCGGCTGTGGTAGTTTCGGCCCGTTCTCAAGGGTTTGGTATCCTCCCCCCTTTTCCGCGCTCCCTGCGCCATGCGAGGTGGAAGTTGCGGGCTCGAGATATTGCGTTTGCGACGTGGGCACTCCTGTGTGGTTTGGTATGCCTTCTGGTATATCCGCTCAACCGCGTCCCGCGGCGAAGCGGTGAGCCCGGCGGCGCCAGGCAAGTTCACGCGCCGGCGCCCGCCGTGCGCCCGAATCAGGCCCACCCGAATCGGGCGCGCCTGCTCGGCGACTACGGGCGGCTGCCTCTGCACTTCGAGGAGAACCGCGGGCAGACCGATGCGCAGGTGAGATTCCTATCGCGTGGCGCCGGCTACGCGCTGTTTCTCACCCGCGACGAGGCGGTGCTCCAATTGCGGAAGGCGGAGCCCCGATCGCGGAATGACGACCGCCAGAGCCCCTCCAGGCCTCAATCGGCCACGTTGCGGCTGAAACTGCTGGGGGCGAATCCGGAGCCCCGGATAACAGGCTTCAACCAATTGCCGGGCAAGGCGAACTACTTGATCGGCAGCGACCCCAGCCAGTGGCGCGCCAACATCCCCACTTACGCCAAGGTGCATTACCGGAACGTGTATGCGGGCGTGGACCTGGTTTATTACGGCAACCAGCGGCAGCTCGAGCATGACTTCGTGGTGGCGCCGGGCGCCGACCCCAAGCAAATCCGGCTGGCGGTGGAGGGCGCCGAGCGGCTGGAACTGGATGCGCAGGGCGATGCCGTGCTACGGGTTGGCGACGGCGAGGTGCGCCTGCGCGCCCCGCTGGCCTATCAGGAAATCAATGGCCGGCGGCAGCCGGTCGCCGCTCGCTATGCGCTGAGGGAAGGAAATCCGCGACCTGTCCCGATGCAGTCGGGATCCGAAATCCGCAATCCGCAATCCGAAGAGCTTGCCTTCGAGCTTGGCGCCTACGATCCGGCCCTTCCCTTGGTGATCGACCCGGTGCTGGTTTATTCCACCTACCTGGGTGGTAGCGGCAATGACATTGCCAACGGGATCGCGGTGGACTCGGACGGCAATGCCTACATCGCCGGGCAGACTCTTTTGGCAGACTTCCCCACCAACCCTTTGAATGCCCGGCTGGGCCCCACCAACACTCCCGGAGCCCTGGATGTGTTTGTGGCGAAGCTGAACTACACGGGCTCGTCCCTGATGTTTTCGACCTACCTTGGCGGCAGCGGCGATGACGTGGGCACCGGCATTGCCCTGAACTCCTCTGGTAGCGCCTACGTCACCGGCTCGACCATGTCCACGGACTTCCCGACAACCCTTGGCGCTTACCAGTCCCCCAATCCAGGCGGGCAGGATGCCTTTGTCACGAAGTTGGCGCCCGACGGTTCGGCCCTGGTCTATTCGGTTCGCCTGGGTGGCGGAAGCATAGATGTCGGCAGGGGCATTGCCGTGGACTCCAACGGCAACGCCTATGTTACCGGCGAGACCTTCTCGACTAACTTTCCCACTTGGAACGCCTCGCAGACCAGCAACGGCGCGGTCTGGGACGCCTTCGTCACCAAGCTGAATCCGGCGGGCTCCGCCCTGCTCTATTCAACCTACCTGGGCGGCAATGCCGACGACATGGGCAGGGGCATTGCCGTGGACACCCTTGGCAACGCCTACGTCACCGGCGATACGCGGTCTACCGATTTTCCGACGACCCCCGGTGCGCTCCAGACGGCCGGCGTCGGCTATGATGCCTTTGTAACTAAGCTAAGCGCGGCGGGCTCACGGGTCTATTCGACATACCTGGGCGGCAACAGTACCGACTACGGCCGGGGCATTGCCGTGGACTCCAATGGGTACGCCTACGTCACGGGTCTTACCGCCTCGACCAACTTCCCGACACTCAGCGCATTCCAGGGCAGCCTGGGCAGCAACCTGAGCACGTGTTCCGGAAATGACTGCTTTGATGCGTTCGCGGCCAAGCTGAACACCACGGGCTCGGCCCTGGTCTATTCGACCTTCCTGGGCGGAGCGGCCTACGACGGCGGCAACAGCATTGCCGTGGACTCCTCCGGCAACGCCTACGTTGCCGGCGCGACCGCTTCCACCGACTTCCCCACTGCCGGCGCTTACCAAT
>JAPKYU010000579.1 GCA_026394175.1 Acidobacteriota bacterium
GCCCGTCAGCGGGCCGTTGTTCGCGTTTTTTATGTCCGCGAGCCAGAATGCCGCGTATGCGTCTTCGACTGCGGCCGGGAACTCCGCTTCCTGGCTGCACACCGTCTTTCCGCTGTAGCAGATTTTCAGCTTGTGAATCCCGGTCTTCGACTGGTTTACAAAGGCAAACTGCTGAAGTCCGTAAAATCCGGGCGTTTCCGCGGCCGGCAGCCCTTGGACCAGCAGATCGTCTACGTAAATCTCGGGCTGCTGCAGATACGATATGCCGTTTTCGACGCGCTCCGGCAGGCCCATTCCGGTTGCGTATGCGATCAGTATGCCTCCCGGCTTTGCGGCTGTGTAAAAATCAATCAGCGAATAATCCGGGTGCCTCTGCACCGCGGCAAAGCCGCCATGGGTATCGCTGAATCTGGGAACAACGAAAATCCCCGGAGCCAGTCTTTTTATATCGGCCTGGATCGAGCCTCTCTGGCTGCCGTTCTGCACGTACAGGGGATATGCTCCGAGCCCGGTGTCCTTCGGCACCAGGAAATTGATCTGCGTTGGCGAGACGTAAAAGAGCGGCGCTTCGCTGCTGCCTACCAGCACTTTTGTCTGGTTGCCGCATGCCGCAGTGGGAAGCGGCTTGGTGGCGGCTGACTCGGTGCAGCCGGAAAGGTTGTTCCCGAATACGCTCGCAACAGAGTTCGGTGACACCCAATTATTGATGAAGCTGGCGCCGTTGACGACGGCCGTTACGACAGGAGCCTGCTGGGCATATGCCGTCGTGGCCGGAACACAAAGAAGACAAAGGACAAGGAAGACCCTTATTGTAGCGCCCATTCCTGGCCTCCTGACAGGATGTGCACCGCATCATACGCTTCTTACACGCTTTCGGCTTCCCGTTTTGTGACGAGTCTGGTTAAAGTGTGCCGCGAACGTCAGAAGCTGTGAAGAAATCTGTGGTGGGGGTCCCGCTTGGCGGGACGGCTCGGCTGCGCCGCGAGGTATAATAATAGAAGTCAGTCGGGTTTTTGCGGTCAAGGGAGGGAGGCACTCCATGGCACGTTTTCCACGTTGGGTGTTGGCGGTGGCCGGTGTTGGCCTGCTGCTGGGCTGGTTGCAGGCCGATACGCTGAGGCTGAAGGACGGCCAGGTGTTGCAGGGCCGGTACGTGGGCGGCACGCGGAACAACATCAGCTTTCAAGCAGACGGGCAGGGCGAGCCCGCCGACTACCCCGTCGGCGAGGTTTCCTCCATCACCTTTGGAGCACCGGCTGCCGCGGCTGCTCCGGCGCCCCCGCGGCGTTCGCTCGAAACTCGACAGCCCACGACGCTGCAGGCTCCGAACGCGTCCACTGCCACGGACCGCATCACGGTTCCGGCGGGCACGCGCCTGCTGGTGCGCATGATCGATAGCATCGATTCCGACAGAAACCACATCGGCGACCGTTTCCGGGCCATCGTGCAGGAAAACCTGGTGGTTGAGGGGCGGATCGTGGCGCCCAAGGGGACCGATGTGTACGGGCGGCTGGCAGAGGCCCGGGAGGCGGGCCGCCTGGCCGGCCGCTCGGAACTGAAGCTGGAGCTGACCGATATGGTGCTGAACAATCAGCCGCAGCCGATCATGGCCGGCCCGTATGAAGTGGCGGGCAAAGGGCGCGGCGGCAACACGGCCGCCAAGACAGCCGGGGGCGCGGCGGTGGGCGCCGTGATCGGCGGCATCGCGGGCGGCGGCCGGGGCGCGGCTATCGGCGCCGGGGTCGGCGGCGGCGCGGGCGCGGCCACCAACGTCATCACCCGCGGCGAGCGGGTCCGCGTGCCCAGCGAGACCCTGATCGAGTTCACCATTCAGCAGCCCTTCACCGTCCAGCCGCCGCTTGGCGAATGAAAGAAGCAGTGAAAAGTGACGAGTGACAAGTGACGGGCAGAACTCGTCACTCGTCACTTATCACTCATCACTGCCTTCTTAGACCTTCTCCTGAACGATGAACGGGGCGCGGTATAGGCGCGTGGCCAGCTTGGCGGCCTCGGCGTCGCCCACGATCTTCTCCGTCTTGGGGTCGAAGTTGATGGCCCGGCCGGTGCGATAGGAGATGTTGGCCAGGTGCATGCAAACAGCCGACTCGTAGCCTTCCTGGACGTCGCCGTTCAGGTCCTCGATCTTGCGGCTGCGCATGGCCTGGACGAAGTTGGCGTGATGGTTGCCGCTGCCTGACTTGGTAGGCCCCGGATCCTGCGACCTGCCCAGGAACGTCTTGTAGGTGGTATAGCCGCTGATCACCAGGTAGCCCTTGGAGCCGTAGAAGATGTTGCCGATGGTGTTGGGGTCGGCACCTCGCGGCGCGCGGCCCTTAGCTGCCTGCGGCTGGCCTTCGGCCGGCGGAACGCCGTCGGCTTCGCTCCCGCCGCGGCCTTCGCCGATGCCCCCCTCGTGATTGCTCATCCAGTGGCGCACCTCGAAGGCCAGCAGCTTCTTCTTGCCGCCCACCTCGAATTCCAGCGTGCACACCTGGGTGTTGGGCGTTTCCTGGTCGTCGTCGAACATGTAGTGGCCGCCCATGGACATGACCCTGGTGGGCAGCTTGACGCCCAGGCCCCAGCGGGCGATGTCCCACTCGTGGATGCCCTGGTTGCCGTTGTCGCCGTTGCCGTAGTCCCAGTTCCAGTGCCAGTTGTAGTGGAAGCGGTTGGGGTTGAAGGGGCGCTTGGGCGCGGGCCCCAGCCAGGTGTCATAGTTGACGCCCGCCGGGACCGTGCCGTCCTCCTTCTTGCCGATGGTGTCGCGCCACTTGAAGCACAGCCCGCGCGCCATGTAAACCTCGCCGATCAGGCCGTCCCGCATCTGCTTGACGGCTTCCTGCAAGGCCGGGCTGGAGCGGCTCTGGGTGCCGACCTGGACAATGCGCTTGTACTTGCGGGCCGCTTCCACCATCTTCTTCCCTTCGAAGATGTTGTGCGACGCGGGCTTCTCGATGTACACGTCCTTGCCCGCCTGGCAGGCCCAGATGGTGCCCAGGGCGTGCCAGTGGTTGGGCGTGGCCATGGACACCGCGTCGATCGACTTGTCTTCCAGCAGCTTGCGGATGTCGGTGTAGGTGGCCGGCTTGGCGCCGGAGGACTCCAGCCGTTTCATGGTCCTGGCAATGACGTTCTCGTCCACATCGCACAGCGCAGCCAACTCCACGTTCTGGTCTTTCAACCCCTGGATCGATCGGATGTGACTGCCTCCCTGGCCGTTGAAACCGACGACCGCCACGCGGATGCGGTCATTCGGGCTGCCGCCAAAGGCCCGGGTGATCATGGTGGGCGCCAGCACGCCGGCCGTCGCCCCCACGGAATTGATAAGGAACTTGCGCCGATCCATGTTTTCCATATGCCCTCTCTTCGTTAAAGAAGCTCTCAGCTTTCAGCTATCAGCCTTCAGCTTGAAGCTTGAAGCTGAGAGCTGAAAGCTGATAGCCCGTTTTCTCTTACACATCGCACAGCAGAACCGCTTCCCGAAGCGAGACCAGCGGGTCGCGCTTGGGGACAAACTCGTGCGCCACGTAGCCGGTGTAGCCGGAATCGGCGATGGCGCGCATGATGGCCGGGTAGTACAGCTCCTGGGTGTCGTCGATCTCGTTGCGGCCCGGGTTGCCGCCGGTGTGGAAGTGGCCGATGTATTGAATGTTGGCCTTGATGGTGCGGATGACGTCGCCCTCCATGATCTGCATGTGATAAACGTCGTACAGCAGCTTGACCCGCGGCGAGTTCACCCGTTTCATTACCTCCACGCCCCAACTGGTGTGGTCGCACATGTAGTCCTTGTGATCGACCTTGCTGTTGAGCAGCTCCAGGACCAGGGTGACGCCCTTGTCCTCGGCGCGGGCTTTGACCTTGTTGAGGAACAGGGCGCAATTCTCGGCGCCCTCCTCGTCT
Source organism: Acidobacteriota bacterium (assembly GCA_026394175.1). Lineage (GTDB taxonomy): Bacteria > Acidobacteriota > Terriglobia > JAJPHL01 > JAPKYU01 > JAPKYU01. The sequence goes on from JAPKYU010000579.1 coordinate 3,901, forward strand.
GGCATGCCGCGGCGGTTGCCGGAAAAGGACGCACTGCTCTGAGGCTGCACGGATTCCCTGTCACTGCATTAGCATATCCAAATACTCTGCGGGCACCACTTCAATGTCTGGCCCGTAAATTTTGATTTCCGGCTTATAGTAATTCATGATGGTTTCAGCGGCTTTCACAAGCAATCTGTAAACGTGATTTTCCGAAAAGAAGCTATAAGCTGTCTGAGACGGCCCAGGCAAAACTTCATGGACTTTTTTGCCATTAACATGCACTGATATCGATTTTTCCTCCTTATAGATGTCTGCATGGAGCCTGATTTCGAGCTTCATGCCAGGGGCTTCGAAATAGGCGGAAACTTCATTCTTCTTGCGCCCCTCACGGAAGCTGCCGTGCTTTGACAAGCCTTTCAGCGCAATAATCACAGAACTCATCCTGACAACATCGGGAGGCTTGGCATATCTTCCCGTGTTTCTTTGGATTATTCCTGCTTCCTCGCTGGTAAAGCGTTTATCGCATATCTCGTGGGCGGCATAATCGAGCCATTCGCTCGTGTCATA
>JAPKYU010000096.1 GCA_026394175.1 Acidobacteriota bacterium
GCCGCCGGGTGCGCCGGCACGCCCGGTGATCACCGGCGTAGCCCCGGCCCAGCCCGGGGCGGCCGGCGTCCCCGCTCCGGCGCCCAAACCGGCGGCTCCGGCCCCCGCGCCCGCGCCCCCCGCCGCAAAGAAACCGGAGAAGAAATAGGCTGGCGACTGTGGGCTGTCGGCCTACAGCCCACAGCCTACTTTTTTCCTTCCGTGCGCGCCCGCTCCGCGTACTTGCCCGTCTCCACGTCCACACGAATCATTTCGCCAGGCCGGATGAATTGCGGGACCAGGATGTCCATGCCGTTGTCCAGCTTGGCCTCTTTCCAGGTGCTGTCCTGCTGGGTGTGAGAGGGATGGGCGGTCTCCGCCACGCACACTTCCACGATATCCGGGAATCCGACGCTGACCGGGCGGCCGTCAAAGAACTCCACCGGCACGCGCATTTCGGGGCGCAGAAACTTCTCCGCCGGCCCGATGACCTTCCGCGGAATCGATACTTGTTCAAACGTGTCGGGGTTCATGAAGACGCAGTCGTCGGCGTCGCTGTACAGGAAATCCATCTGCTGCTTTTCCAGCGGCACCTCCTCCAGCCTCTCGTCGGAGCGAAAGCGATGCTCCCAGAACGTTCCGGTATCGATGTTCTTCAGCCGGGCGTGGGCGCCGCCGCCCATTTTGCCCTGGCCGGGGTGATACTCGGCCGCCACCACCTTGTACATGACCCCCTGGTAGCGGATGGCCATTCCGTTGCGCAGTTGGGAAGCGACAAGCATAGAACCTCAGGTCACGACAAACTCACCACCGACTGCAACAGAGCCGCGAGCGTAAGCGAGCGGGTGCTTGCGCAGCGCTGCGTCGGCCCTTGCGGGGCACCCGCTCGCTTACGCTCGCGGCTCTGTTGCGGCGTTTTAATCCGGACTGGTTGCCTGCTCGACAGTCACCAAGCGGGCGCCGGCCGCCTGGAGCTCGGCGAGCGCCTGGTCGCCCCGCGCCCGGTCCAGTTCGCAGATGGCGTCAGTAACGATATCCAATTGCAGGTTCCGCTTCAAGAGGCCGCGGGCGGCCGAGAGCACGCAAACCTCCGTGACCACGCCGTAGAGGACCACCCGGCGGGCCTGCCGCGCCTCCAGCACGCGGCCCAGGGTGACGGTCTGGAACGCATCGGTGGTCTGTTTTTCGATGATGATCTGGGGGGCGCGCTGCCAGCCTTCCGGCAGGGGCCCCAGCGAATTGGGGATGACCACCGCACCCGGCAACACGGTCTCCGGGACCTTCTTTTGCCCCAGGGTGCCGGCCACGCAATGCGGCGGCCATTGCGCGAACTCCGCGTCCTGCGGGTCGTGGGCGTCGGCGGTGGAAAGCAAGGGAATGTTTTGCCGCGCCGCAAACTCGGTGAGCCGCGCCAGCGCCGGGATCAGCTTCTCGCCAAGGGGCACATACAGCGCCCCCACGGGCAGCAGGAAATCGACTTGGGTGTCAACGTCGAAGAACAGTGTCATAGAAAATTGCGGATTGTAGATTTCGGATTGCGGATTTCAAACCTACCAAGGCCCGCAATCCGAAACAAGCCTACAGCCTTCAGCCTTCCAACTGGCTGCGCGCTTGCTCCAGCAAGGCCTCCAGCGCGGCGCTGCGGCGCACCGGGTAGGCGCGCGGCTCGCGCAGGCGCCGCACGGCGGCCGG